>JBCNOX010000228.1:0-7647 GCA_039593645.1 Pseudoduganella sp. | reverse complement strand
CGAACTCAGTAGCGCCCTGAATCGCCTGGGACAGGAACTGCGTACCATCCAGGACCCGGAAGAGGCGCTCAAGGCCATGCGCAAGGAGCGCCTGGCCAAGGCACGCCAGCGCCGTGAAGAAACCCGCCAGAAGCGCGCACGCGAACGTTTCGAACGCGCGACGGCCTGGCACCAGCGCCGGTCGACCGAACTGCTCTACCTGGGCGAGGGCGTTTCCGCGGGCTTGAACCATGCCGAGAGCAATGCGGAGAAACTGGCGCGCTGGTCGCTGCCCGCGATGAACAACGCGAGCGAGCTTGCGGCTGCCATGGGCATCACGCTGCCCGAGTTGCGCTTCCTGAGTTTCGAGCGCCGCGTCTCGCGCATCAGCCATTACCGCCGCTTCGCCATGCCAAAGAAAACCGGCGGCGAGCGAATCATTTCGGCGCCGATGCCGCGCGTGAAACGCCTGCAGTACTGGGTGCTGGACAACATCCTGGCCAAAGTACCACTGCATCCTGCGGCGCATGGTTTCATCCCGGGCCGCTCGATTGTCAGCAACGCCCAGCCCCACGTGGGCAAGTCCGTGGTGGTGAACCTGGACCTGAAGAACTTTTTCCCTTCGATCAGCCTGCCGCGTATCAAAGGCGTATTCCGCGAGCTTGGCTACAGCGAACAGCTGGCGACCACGCTCGGCCTGGTCTGCACGGAGACCCCTGTTGCAGAAGTCAGCGTGGATGGCGAAAAATTCTTCGTCGCGACCGGCGAACGCGCCCTGCCTCAAGGTGCGCCGAGCAGCCCGGCTTTGACCAACATCCTGTGCCGCCGCCTCGACGCGCGCGTGCAAAGCTGCGCCGCGAAACTGGGCTTCACCTATACCCGCTATGCCGACGACCTGACCTTCTCCGGCGACGCCGCCGCACGCAAACTGGCGGGCAAGCTGCTGTGGCGCGTCAAGCAGATCATTGCCGACGAGGGCTTTACGCCGCATCCCGACAAGCAGCATGTCATGAGCGATGGTCATTGCCAGAGCGTCACCGGCATCGTCGTCAACAAGAAGCTTTCGGTGGACCGCGACACCTTGCGGCGCTTCCGCGCTACCCTGTTCCAGGTGGAGAAGGATGGCCCCGCCGGCAAACAGTGGAATGGCAACGAAAACGTGATCGATGCGCTTGAAGGCTTTGCGCAGTTCATCAAGATGGTGGATGCCGCGAAAGGTGCACCGTTGCTGGAGCAGGTCCGCGCCGCACGCGCGAAGTGGACCGCCCAGGCGCCGGCAGCAATTGCGCCAGCCGCCCGCCGCAGCAGCGGCTTCCGCGCCTTGTCCGCACGAGGCAAGGAACCGTGGGCCGGATTCTGGCAAGCCGCAGCACCGGCGGCGCCCGTGCTGGAAAAGACGCAGGAGCAGCTTACGCAGGAAAAACGCGCAGCAAAGCAAAAGGCCTCGCCCCCCACGAGCGGCCCTTCGAGGCCGGCCGCAAGGCCAGCTGCCGAGGCCCCGGCACCAGCACCCGCGCGTGGCGGCCGTGGGACCTTCACGGGACGCCCGTGGGTCGCCATCGTCATCCAGCTCTACTTCGCCTTAACACTTTGCCTGAACTTCCGCACACCGCTGCCGTTTGTCGTTGCGGTCGTGCTCGCAGTGCTGGCCTGGCGGAACTACAGTGGCAAGTGGCTGCGCTATTTCGGCGCCATGTTCCTGGCAGTGCTGGTCGGCGCCTTGTTCCGATAAGCGAAAGGACCAGTCGTAGCGTAAGTGCGCATTGCTGCTTTCGCTTCCAGGCTGTCCACGCTGCCTGCCGTGCTTCATTATGCATGGCAGGCTCAGGGCAGAACCGGCCTGCGTCAGTGCGGCACCATTCCTGTGAACACGTAGGCCTGCAACACCGTCATCAGTCCAACGATGACGGCAAACAGAAGGCTATGTTTGAGCGTGAAGCGGAACAATTCGGACTCACGGCCGACCAGGCCGGTCGCCGCGCAGGCAACGGCGATCGACTGCGGCGAGATCATCTTGCCGGTCACGCCGCCGGTGGTATTCGCAGCCACCAGCAGCGTGTCGGAAACCCCGACCTGGTGCGCGGTTGTACTCTGCAGAGAGCAGAACAGGGCATTCGACGATGTGTCTGACCCGGTCAGAAACACGCCCAGCCAGCCGAGGAACGGCGAGAAGAACGGGAAGGCCGCGCCGGTACCGGCCAGCACCAATGCCAGCGTGGATGACATGCCCGAGTAATTGGCGACAAAGGCGAACGCCAGGACCAGGCCAATCGACAGCACCGGGCGGCGCAGTTCCAGCACGGTGTCGCGCAAGGCACGCAAGCCATTGGCCGGACTGAATCGCAGCAGGACCATCGACAGCAGGGTCGAAATCAGGATCGCAGTGCCGACCGCCGAAACCAGGTCCAGCTTGAACACCGCTTCATAGGCCTTGGGCGCGGCAACGATCGGCGTCATCTTGATGACCATCATGTCCAGGTAAGGCACATGGAATTTCAGTATCGTGCCGGCCAGTGCACCTTTGGCAGCAAACAGTGCCTTGAACTGCGGCAGGCTCCACACGGTCACCACGGCGGTCAGCAGGCCAAAAGGCGCCCAGGCACGTACCGTTTGCGCGGTGGAGTATGGTGATTTGCTGCGGCTGCACGGCTCCGTACCGGCTGCAGCAGCGCCGCCGAACGGCGACATGGCTGCCGTGCCTCCACCCAGCGAAATGGTGCTGCGGGCGGCGGTCTTGGCGCTGGCGGGTTGCCATACCTTCAGGAATCCGGTCAGTGCGCCCAGGCTCACCAGTGCGGAAGTAATGTCCGGCAGTTCGGGACCGATGTAGTTGGAGGTAATGTACTGCGTGACGGCGAAACTGCCGCCGGCAACCAACGCTGCGGGCCAGGTTTCCTTGACGCCGCGCTTACCGTCCATCATGAACACCAGCCAGAATGGCACGAGCAAAGACAGTAGCGGCAGCTGGCGGCCGGCCATCGCGCCGATGTTCATCGCGTCGAGTCCAGTGACCTGACCTGCCACGATGATCGGAATGCCCATGGCGCCGAATGCCACCGGCGCGGTATTCGCGATCAGGCAAAGGCCGGCCGCATACAGCGGATTGAAGCCCAGACCAACCAGCAGCGCTGCGGTGATCGCCACCGGCGCGCCAAAGCCCGCCGCGCCTTCCAGGAAGGCGCCGAATGAAAAGCCGATCAGCAGCATCTGCAGGCGCTGGTCATCGGTGATCGAGACCACCGAGGCGCGGATGATTTCGAGCTGTCCCGTGCGTTCAACCACCTTGTACAGGAACACCGCGCTGATGATGATCCAGGCTATCGGCCACATGCCGTAAGCAAAGCCGTAACCCGCCGCTGCCAGGGCTTGCGGCACCGGCATGCCGTAACAGAAGATCGCTACCACCAGCGCCAGTGCCAGCGTCACTGCGGCAGCGATATGGCCTTTGATGCGCCAGATCGCCAGCGCAGCAAAGAAGAAAAGAATGGGGACGGCGGCGATCAGGGCCGACAATCCCAGGCTGCCCAGCGGGGCATAGATCTGGTTCCAGGTTTGCATCTTGAGCTCCTCCAAGAGTATGAAATTCTTCTTATGCAGGCGACATGTGCCGAAATGGGTACAACAATCGCTATTCCGCCTGCCCCCTTTCCCGCAGCAGGTCGGACAGGCTGCGGCGAGCCGGTACCAGCGGTGTACGGTGACGCGTCCAGCCCAGCTGGGAGGACGGAGTGAAGGCGCGCAGCCGGGTGGCCAGCCAGCGGAACCAGCGATACGCCGAGGGGCGCGCGAAGGCGCCGCTCCAGAAGCGCCAAACCAGCCGTTCGCCACGACTGAAGCTGGCGCCCTGGCCACGCAGCGGCTGGTCGACCTGCTGCGCAGGATCGCGGTTGGCTTCGGTGCGCAGCCGCACCAGCAGCGATGGAATCGGAATGCGCACGGGGCAGACTTCGGCACAGGCGCCGCACAGGCTGGAAGCCGTCACCAGGTCGGCGGTCTCCTCGAGTCCGAGCAAGTGCGGTGAAATGATCTTGCCGATCGGCCCCGGGTAGGTCGTGCCATAGGCGTGCCCGCCCACCCGTTCATAAACCGGGCAATGGTTCATGCAGGCGCCGCAGCGAATACACTGCAACGTGGCGCGCAGCTGCTGGTCGGCATACGCTTGCGTGCGGCCGTTATCGAGCAGCACCACGTGCATTTCGCGCGGACCATCCATTTCGCCGGCGCGGCGTGGGCCGGTGATCAGGTTGAAGTAGGTGGTGATGGCCTGGCCGGTGGCCGAGCGCGTCAACAGGCTCGCCAGCGGCACGATGTGTTCCAGCCTCGCTAACACCTTCTCCACGCCCATCAATGCGATATGAACGTCCGGCACCGTGGTCGACAGGCGGCCATTGCCCTCGTTCTCCACCAGCCACAGGGTACCGGTATCGGCGGCTGCGAAGTTGACGCCGGACAGGCCGATATCCGCATCGGCGAATTTCTGGCGCAACGCGCGCCGGCCAGCCAGGATCAGGGTATCGACATCTTCGGTGTAGGGCGTGCCGGGCAGGTGACGTTCGAACAGGGCGCCGATGTCTGCGCGCGTCTTGTGCAGGGCCGGCATGACGATATGCGAGGGCTTTTCGTCTGCCAGCTGGACGATATACTCGCCCATGTCCGATTCGACGCAATCGATGCCGCGTTCGGACATGTAGTGGTTCAGCTCCACTTCTTCGCTCGCCATCGACTTACCCTTGACGATGCTGCGCGCACCGCGCCGCTGGGCAATTCCATGAATGATGGCGTTCGCTTCATCCGCCGTGGAAGCCCAGTGCACGTGCACGCCCAGCGACTGAAGGCTGGCTTCGAACTGCACCAGCAAGTCAGGCAGGTTGGCCAGTGCATGCTGGCGTATCGCTTCGCCAAGATCGCGCAGCTGTTCCAATTCGTCGGCGTCGGGGAATTGGGTGCTGCGCTTCGATTGCAGGAAGTCCATCGCGCCGCGCATGCTGGCGCGCAGCGCCTGGTCCCGCAGGGCGCCGCTGACTCGCTCGCGGAAATCGGAAGGCGCGACGAAATGCATCGGGCGGGCATTCATGCCTTATCCTCCACAACGTCATCGACAATTACCACCCACAGCGCGCGGGGGCCGTGCGCGCCGTAGGCCAGCGTCTGCTGGATGTCCGATGTTTTCGAAGGTCCGGAGACCAGCACCAGGTTGGGCGGCATCGCCGCGCTCCAGCGCTCGGCGTGCATGGCTGCGTGCAAGTCGGCATGCAGCGTGCTCGCATACACGAGTGCCACGTGCAGCGGCGGCACCAGCGATACGGTGCGCGGGGTGCCGGCATCGGGCGCTAACACAAGAGTGCCGGTGGCTGCGATGCCGGAACGCGCCACCGTGAAACCGGCATCCACCGTGGAGAACAGAGCGTCCTTCCATACCTCCAGCGGCTGCGAGAATGGGAGTATTTGGACGCCCGCCGGCAGTACGGCGTTCAGGGCCGCGCCTTCGGCAGTGGCCGCGTCCAGGAGTATGCGCTGCACGCCAGCCTGCACCAGTTTGTCGGCCAGCAGCGCTGGCCAACTTGCGGCATCGCCGCGCAGAACTTCCGTGCGCACCGACGTCATGACGCGTTCCATCTCGTCTGCTCGCTGTGTCGCCGAAGCGGTTCGCAAGACGCCGTGTGCATGATGCTGATTGATGCGCGCCTCGAGTTCGCGGCTATCCGGCGTTGGGACCGGCGCTGCGGCTCGCAAGGCGCCCAGGATGCGTTCACGAGTACCCATGCCGCTCATTGCGCGCCTCCATCTTGCTCGGTTGCGGCGGCAGCATGGCCGTTAAGGCGACGCCACAAAAAGCTGGCCATATGCTCCACCTGCAGCGGCGCGCCCTGATGCTGCGCCGCCTTGCCGATATTGAGCAGGCAGCCGCAGTCTGCTGAGACCAGGCGGGTGCAGCCAGTCGCGCAGGCGGCTGCCACCTTGTCGGCGACCATGGCGCCTGAAATGTCGGGATGCTTGAGAGAGAAGGTGCCGCCAAAGCCGCAGCACTCCGATTCGCGCTGGTGCTCCACGCGCGTCACGCCAGGCAAGGCGTCGAGCAAGGCAACACCATGTTCGCGCGTGCCCATTTCGCGCCGGGCACCGCAAGAAGTGTGAAGCACCACGCGCTCGTTGGCCTGCTCCGGCGCGTCATTGAAATCGACGTGCAGCACATGCAGCAGGAATTCGCTCAGTTCGTAGATCCTCCCCGCCAGCTCACGCGCTTTGGCGGCAGCTTCGGGCTCGTCGTCAAACAACTCGTGCCAGTGGTGGCGCATCATGCCCGCGCAAGAGCCGGAAGGCACGATCACAGGCCACGGCTGCGGGAACAAGTCCAACTGCGCGCGCACCACGGCACGCGCCTGCTCGGGATTGCCGCTGCTGTAGGCAGGCTGGCCGCAGCAGCTCTGGCAGCGCGGATAGTGCACGGTCACCCCTTCATGTTCGAGCAGGCGCACCGCATCCAGTCCCGCTTCCGGCATGAACAGGTCGATCACGCAGGTACCGAACAGGTACACGTGCTGATTGCGCTGGCCTGCCAGCGATGGATAGTGTCGGGGCTTCATGATGCGTCTCCTCTGTTTTGCTTATTCCGTCGACAGGACCCATAATTCCCGCATGCCGGCGGCGCCGCAAACTGGTTGGACCAGGGGCCGCAAGAGGAGATCGCCGAGATGAAAACAAACGGGCTGGTGGAAGAGGTACAACGCAAACTGGAGGTGGCGCTACTCGATGGGCGCTATCCGGCCAATGCCAAGCTGCCGTCGGAGCGCATGCTCGCCGAGCAGTTCTCGGTGTCGCGCAATACGATACGCGAAGCGCTGCAAAGGATGGTCGCGCGCGGCCTGCTGCGCAGCCGGCCTGGCGCTGGGATGTTCGTGGGCGATCAAATGCGTACTGGCGGCTCCTCCTCGCCGTGGGCGCAACTCGTGGTGGATCATCCGGTGCTTCTGAGCGAAGTGCTGGAATTCCGGCGTGTGCTGGAAGGCGCTACCGCTTATTACGCTGCGCTGCGCGGCACTGATGAAGAATATGCCGGCATTCGCGCGCTGCTGGCGGGGCTTGAGCAATCGCGCCTGGATGACGAGGCGGCGAAGGAAGCCGCGCTCGATGCGGAGCTGCATGAAGCGATCGCACTGGCGTCGCATAACAGCATGTTCCTGCACCTGCATGCGAGTGTGCTGGGGATACTGCGCGAGCACATTACGCTGAATGGGTCCAACTTGCGTGCGTTGGATGCAGAGGTGTCCGGACAGTTATTGCAGCAGCATCGGGCGATCTGCCAGGCTATTTGTGCGCGCCGGCCGGAGGCTGCGCGCACGGCGATGCAGGCGCATATTGACTATGTGGCAGGGAAGCTGGAGGCGGCTTGACTGGTCCAACCAGTTAAACCGGTAAACCTGGGTCTGACCCGCAGGGTCAGACCCAGTCTGTTCAGAAGTTTGGGGTGGGTTCTAAGCCTTTGACGTCCGACGAAAGTCAAAGACCCAGAACCAACACCACCAGCCCCCGCGCTGACGGGGTCAGACCCTGCGGGTCTGACCCCGGTTTACCGGTTTTGGAAAGCAAAAAGCCCGCTGGCACATGCCTAGCGGGCTTTTCTAATAAGAGCCTGACGATAACCTACTTTCACACTGGTTGCAGCACTAT
>JBCNOX010000227.1:0-7664 GCA_039593645.1 Pseudoduganella sp. | reverse complement strand
ATATCCTTGCAGGGGAATCAATAGAGCCCCCTGTTATGCTACAAAAAGCGCCAAGACGAACCCGCGAACGCATCCTGGAACTCTCGCTGCGCTTGTTTAACGAGTTCGGCGAGCCAAACATCACGACTACAGTCATTGCCGAGGAGATGAATATCTCCCCGGGGAACCTCTATTACCATTTCAGGAACAAGGACGACATCGTCAATTCCATCTTCGTCCAGTTCAAGGCCGAGGCGGAACGCATGCTGCAGGTACCGAGCGGCCGCCGCTCCAACGTCGAAGACGTGTGGCTGTACCTGCACCTGATGTTTGAGCTGATCTGGCGCTACCGCTTCTTCTACCGCGATTTGAACGACCTGCTGTCCCGCAACCGCAAGCTGGAGCTCGAATTCAAGGAACTGCTGGCCCACAAGATCAAGGTGGCGCGCAACCTGTGCCTGGACCTGCGCAGCGAAGGCTCGCTGGAGGCCAGCGACATGGCGATCGATGCGATGTCGGTGAATATGGTGGTGGTGGCGACCTATTGGCTGTCCTACGAATACGTGCGCAACCCGCGCAAATACTCCGAGCAGCAATCGATGGCCGATGCACTGGCGCGCGGCTGCTACCAGGTGCTGTCCCAGATCGGCCCGTACCTGCGCGGCGAGACCAGCCTGCTGTTCCAGAAACTGTCCGAAGAATACCTGAAGAAGCTCAAATGAAATCGATTTGCGTATATTGTGGCGCCAATGCCGGCGTCTCCCCTCGTTACGCCGAACAGGCGCGTGCGCTGGCTGCAGCGCTGGTGGAGCAGAACCTGGCACTGGTGTACGGCGGCGGTAATGTGGGCCTGATGGGCGTGATCGCCGACGAAGTGCTGCGCCTGGGCGGCGAAGTAACTGGCGTGATCCCGACTGCGCTGGTGGAGCGCGAAGTGGGGCACACCGGCCTGACACGCCAGTTCATCGTGAAGGACATGCACGAACGCAAAGCCATGATGGCGCAGCTGTCGGATGGCTTTATCGCCATGCCGGGCGGGATGGGGACGCTGGAAGAACTGTTCGAGATGCTGACCTGGTCCCAACTCGGCATCCACAGCAAACCGGTCGGCCTGCTGAACGTGGATGGTTTCTACGACAAGCTGGTTGGCTTCATTGAACACGCCCGCGACCAAGGCTTCATCAAGCCGCAGCACGCAGCCCTGGTGCGCGTGAATGCCTCGCCAAGCGCCCTGGTGCAAAGCCTGAAATGAACGACAAGGAATTAGCTGTCCGCTCAGGACGCCCTCGCTCCGTGCCACGCCGGGCACTGTTCATGCCGGTGTGGCATCGCCTGGTTCCCGGGCTGGCCCGCTTGGCGCCGCAGCAGGCCAACGAAGAGGTGAACTCCGCCTATTTCGATGCCACCCAAACGCTGCCCTACAAATTGACCCTGTTGCTGGCGGTGCTGTCCCTGCCGGCCATCTTCATTCTCGCGAAATTGCCTGCCTATTGGTGCGTCGTGCCTGCGATGTCGACTTCGGTAGTGCAATGGTGGCTGGCTGCCCGCCAATTGAAGCGCCGCTTACCAGAGCTTTTGGCCGCTCGCGTCGAGGTGGGTGAGGTATAGGCGCGTATCGAACTCATACTGGTGGTAGTTCGGCTCCATATAAGTGCACAGCTTATAAAACGCCTTGTCGTGTTGTTTTTCTTTTACGTGGGCCAGTTCGTGCACCGCGATCATCCGCAGGAATTCCAGCGGCACTTCCCTGAACATCGTCGCAACGCGAATCTCGTGCTTGGCCTTGAGCTTGCCGCCCTGGACGCGTGAGACGGAGGTGTGCAGGCCGAGCGCGTGGTTGATCACGTGGATCTTGCTGTCGAAGGCCACTTTGTCGATCGGCGCCGCATTGCGCAGGAATTCGTTGCGCAAATCCTGGACGTAGTCGTACAGCGCACGATCGTTGCGGATTTCGTGGGCTTTCGGATAACGTTGCAGCAGCACTTCGCCAAGGCGGCCCTGGTCCATCACCTGGCGGACCTGGGAAAGTGTCTGTTCTGAGTAGGCGCTGAGGTATTTCATGACGGGCCGAATGGTATCATGCCCGCATGCGCACCCACGTCAATTCGGTGGGACTGCTGGTGGTCAGCGACCCCGTTTTGAACTTCAGCTATCCCGCCCACATCCCCAGAGAATGCATCGATGCCTTGCCATCGCTGCCGGGCATTTACATATTCCGCGATGCAGCAGGCAAGCCGGTCTACATCGGCAAGAGCGTGAACATTCGCACGCGGGTGCTGTCGCATATGCGGACGGCGGAGGAAATGCAGATGCTGGCGCGCGCAGCCACCATCGATTTTGAACGCACCGGCGGGGAAATCGGTGCTCTGCTGCGCGAATCGGAGCTGGTCAAACAGCACCAGCCGGTCTTCAACTCCAAGCTGCGGAGGCTGCGCGAGATGTGCTCGATCAGCATGGCTGGCGAGGTGCCGGAAGTCGTTTTCGCGCGCGAGGTGGACTTTGCGCTGACCGAGCAGCTGTATGGCCTGTTCGGCAGCAAGAAGGCCGCCATTGAAACGCTGCGCGACGTGGTGCACGTGCGCGGCCTGTGCACGGTGGCGACGGGGCTGGAGAAGGGCACTCCAGGCCGGCCATGCTTTGCGCGGCAAGTGGCGCGCTGCAAAGGGGCATGCACTGGCGAGGAGTCGCCGGCCGACCACGCGGCGCGTGTGCGACTGGCGCTGGAACCGTTGCGTGTCACGCGTTGGCCCTTCGCGGGGGCGGTGGCAATTGTCGAAGAATCGGCGGGCCTGCGCCAGCGAGCGATCGTCGACCGGTGGTGCTACCTCGGCGTCGACAAGCCGCGGACAGCCACAGTGAGCTTCGATATCGATGTGTACAATATCCTCGTGCACCCGCTGCAGTCGGGCGCCTTACGCATCGAGGAGCTTTGAATGGCGTTGAAGTTCAATGTATTTGGCACGCGCATCCATATTGAGCGCCATGGCAGCCAATGGACAGCGTTCTATCCCGGTTCGGACGGTAAACGCCGCCCGGCCGATTTCGTTATTCCGCACGATGTCGAGGAAGCCGACCTGGCGCTCTATCTGGGCGATCTTTTCCACGAAGAGGCGCGGCCTGCTTACCCGGAAGTGGTCAGGGTAGCGTAATCGTGCGCATGGACACACCTATGCTGGCTAAAGAAATCATCCATTCCATTGTTCGCTGCGAACTTGCGCCCGCGCTCAAGCAGGCGGGATTCAAGAAGTCGGGACTTACGTTCACTCGCCGGCTTGGTTCAACGGGGCAGTTCATTCAAATCCAACTCTCCAGCTGGAATCAAGGACCGGTAGGCAGCTTCTACGTTAATGTGGGAGTCATGTTTGATCAAATGTGCCCGGTTGAAGCAGTCACCGATGCACATCCCAAGTACGACGATTGCCAGTTCATGACCCGTCTGGAGCAGTTGCTGCCAGATGCGCCAGTTCAATGGCCTGTCGATACGGATACACCCGTGCCGGAGGTCTCAAAGCGACTGGCGGCCTGCGTTAAGGAGATAGTACAGACTCTGGATGGCGTAGCGTCACTGGCAGACTTCGAGAGCACCGGGTGGGTCGGCGCAATTCCTTGGAGCTTTCCCGCTCGATTTGCGTACGCATTGGGCCGTGATGACGAGGCTGAGTCCCTGATCGCGAATGAAGCAGCGTATTTTGCGGACAGGGGAGTTACACGCGAGTCTCTTGTTCAGGACTACGGTTTTACAAGGCTGCAACGCTAACATCAACCCGCGAAAACGGCCGGTTACCGTTACGCGTCGGCGTCGCGGGCGGATTCGAAACGGGTGCGGGTCAGTTCCTCGTTACGCTCGCCGAAGGCGTAATTGGCCTCAAGCCACATCACGTTGATGATGGCGGCGAAGACGGCGACGCAAATGCCGAGGATCCAGGTGAAATACCACATGGCTGATTCCTTTCAATAAGCGGTGTGTTCGTTTTCGTGGATGTGGGCAGTGGTCACCTTGCCGCGCACCACGCGGTACACCCAGCTTGTGTACATCACGATAATCGGCAGCATGATGACCACGACCCAGAACATCACGGCCAGCGTTTTGTGGCTGGAAGTGGCGTCCCACGCGGTCAGGCTGTGCGAGGGCACCAGCGAAGACGGCAGCACGAACGGAAACATGGCGCCGCCTGCTGTCAACAGGATGCCCGCCACGCTCATGCCGCTGGCAAGGAAGGCCGCCACTGTGCGTCGCGCGGCGCTGAGCACGATGACCAATGCCGCACCGAGGATGGCGGCAGCGGGGAACGCCAGCGTCAGAGGCCAGCGTGAATAGTTGTCCATCCAGGCTCCGGCGGCAGCTACCACCGTTTTCGCCGGCGGCATGAAGGCAGTACCGGCATCGGGCATGGCGGTGATACGGTAGCCGGGCAGGGAAGTGGCTACCCAAACGCCGGCAACGCCGAACAATACGATGGTCAAGGCGGCGGCGGCTATCGCCATGCGGCGCGCGCGGTCGGCAATGAGGCCTTCCGTTTTCTGGTGCAGGAAAGTCGCGCCGTGCATGGCCAGCATTGCGATGGCCAGCACGCCGGACAGCAGGCCGAATGGATTCAGCAGCTGGAAGAAGTTGCCGGTGTATTCAAGACGCAGCAGCTCATCATAGCGGAACGGTATGCCTTGCAGCACATTGCCCATGCCGACGCCGAAGATCAGCGGTGGTACAAAGCCGCCGATGAACAGGCCCCAGTCCCAGGTGTTGCGCCAGCGCGGGTCGGCGATCTTGCTGCGGTAGTCGAAGCCCACCGGACGGAAGAACAGGGCGAACAAGGCCACGATCAGCGCGATGTAAAGGCTGGAGAATGCGGCCGCATATACCAGCGGCCAGGCGGCAAATAGCGTGCCGCCGGCTGCTATGAACCAGGTCTGGTTGCCTTCCCAGGTTGGGCCGATGGTGTTAATGATGACGCGACGTTCGGTGTCGTCCTTGCCGAGGAAGGGCAGGGACATGCCGACACCGAAATCAAAGCCATCGGTCAGCGCAAAGCCAAGCAGCAGCACGGCGACGAAGCACCACCAGATCACTTTATAGGTTTCGTAATCGAAGATCATGATTGTTGCTCCCAGTGGTATTTGCCGGTATGCAGGGCGCTTGGGCCGAGGCGGGCGTACTTGAACATCAGCTTCATCTCAATCACCAGCAGCACAGTGTAGAACAGGGCAAAACCCGCCAGGCTGAAATACAGGTCCGATGGCTGCACGTTGGAGGCCGAAAGGTGCGTTGGCAAAATACCCGCAATCGTCCATGGCTGGCGGCCATATTCCGCCACAATCCAGCCCAGTTCCGCCGCAATCCATGGCAGCGGAATCGCGAACACGGCCAGCTTGAGCAGCCAGCGTTGCGGCGCCAGGCGCTGGCGGATCAGGAAGTAGAACGAGGCGCTGAAGATGAAAAGGAAAAGCAGGCCAAGTCCCACCATGCCGCGGAAGGCCCAGAACAGCGGGGCCACCTTGGGAATGGTGTCGTCCACTGCCATCCGGATCTGTGCCTCGGTGGCGTCAACCACGTTAGGCGTGTATTTCTTCAGCAGCAAACCGTAGCCGAGATCGTCCTGCAAGTCCTTGAACGCCGTCACTGCCGCCGCGGACTTGTCGCCTGACTTCAGCCGCGTCAGCGCAGCGTAGGCTTTCATGCCGTTGCGGATGCGCACCTCATGTTCCTTCTTCAGGTCAGAGATGCCGGTGACCTGCTTGTCGACAGAACGCGTGGCGATCAGGCCCATGACGTACGGGATCTTGATGGCATAGTCGGTATGCGCCGTCTTGTCGTTCGGCAGTCCGAACACGGTAATGCCGGCAGGCGCAGGCTCGGTATGCCATTCGGCTTCGATGGCGGCCAATTTGACCTTGTTCACCTCGCCGACCGTATAGCCCGACTCGTCGCCCAGCACGATCACGGACAGCGTCGAGGCCAGACCGAAGCCGGCGGCAATGGCGAACGAGCGCAGGGCGAAGGCCACGTCGCGCGCCTTCAACAGATACCAGGCCGAGACCCCGAGCACGAACATCGAAGCTGTCACGTAGCCCGCCGCAACGGTGTGTACGAACTTCACTTGCGCCACCGGGTTGAAGATCACCTCGGCGATGCTGGTCAGCTCCATGCGCATGGTTTCGTAGTTGAACTCCGCGCCCACCGGGTGGTTCATCCAGCCGTTGGCGATCAGGATCCACAGTGCGGACAGGCTGGAGCCCAGCGCAACCAGGAAAGTGACCAACAAGTGCTGGCGCCTGGACAGCTTGTTCCAGCCAAAAAAGAACAGGCCAACGAAGGTCGACTCGAGGAAGAAGGCCATCATGCCTTCGATCGCCAGTGGCGTACCGAAGATATCGCCGACGTAATGCGAGTAATAGGCCCAGTTGGTACCGAACTGGAATTCCAGCGTGATGCCGGTGGTAACGCCCATGGCAAAGTTAATGCCGAACAGCTTGCCCCAGAACTTGGTCATGTCGCGATAGATTTCGCGGCCGGTCATGACATACACGGACTCCATGATGACCAGGATCCAGGACAGCCCGAGCGTGAGCGGGACAAACAGGAAATGGTATAAGGCCGTGAGCCCGAACTGCAGCCGGGACAGGGCAACAACTTCATCGACGGGTGCCATCATTCACCTTTTGGGACGGGGTTGGCATGGGCGCCGCGAGCAGGTGGTTCTCCACCTGTTCGGTCGGCAGCCGCATCTTCCTGGTTTGGGGATGGGAGAAAAAGGCGCACCACAGGCCGTACAGAAGCAGGGCCTTCACGGCCAGTGCGAGCGTGATCGTCAGTGCCAGGCTGTGGCGGCCGGGGGGCTTCATTTGCGGTCCTCTTCGGCCTCGCCGCGGCGGGAGCGGAATTTGCCGCGCACTACGTCGCCTGCATCGAGCAGTTTCTTGACGGTGGAACCCATCTTCATCAGCGAAGCCAGGGTTTCCGGCGACAGGCGCTGCACGTCGTCGAACCAGGAGCTGGAAAGCTCGATCAGTTCATACATTTCGCGCATGCGTTCCTGGGCATAGCGGTCTTCCTCTGTGGAGGCGGATTCCAGCATGGCGTCGCGCAGCATCGACAAGGTGGGTTCGACTTCGCGGCGGCGGCGTTCTTCCAGCAGCGCCTTGAAGATATCCCACACGTCTTTCGGTGGCTCGAAGTATTCGCGGCGGTCGTTTGGCTGGTGCAGGAGCTTGACCAGGCGCCACGACTGCAGCTCCTTCAGTCCCATCGACACATTGGAACGGGAAAACTCCAGGTGTTCGGCGATTTCGTCGGCATTGAGCGGGCGGTTGCTCACGTAGAGCAAGGCATAGATTTGCCCGACGGTGCGGTTGATCCCCCAGCGGCTGCCCATTTCGCCGAAGTGGAGGATGAATTTTTGCGCGAGGGGGCTCAGGTTTACCATTTTCTTGATCTGCTTCCTTGAGTTTTGAATTTTCAGGATTTCCTGAAATTATAAAAGGATTCGAAAAACCTTGCGCTGTATAATCGTGTATATTGCGCTTCTGGAAAGGATTGCTGATGAAACGTATCGCTGCTGTCGTGCTGATCTGCGCCGCCGGCGCCGCCTCTGCTGCTGAAATCACTGTATCCGCCGCGGCCAGTCTCAACAACGCTTTCCGTGAGGCAGCAGCCGTCTTCGAAGCTGCTCACCCAGGCGACCGGGTCC
>JBCNOX010000226.1:0-7675 GCA_039593645.1 Pseudoduganella sp. | reverse complement strand
CTGGCTGTGGGGCACCGGCGGCTTCATGCTGGGCCGTGCAACCGGTAGCCACGCCGCGCCGCCGCCGGCCACCCAGCCAGCCCCGGCGCCCGCCCCGGCACCGTCCGTGCAGAGTGATGTCAGCGGCAACACCGGCGCCATGGCCGATGCGGCTGGCGCCAGCGACATCGCAGGGGCTGCGGGTGCAGTGGTCGAGCCGGCCCGCCAGCCGCAAATGCAGCAAGCCCCGGCCGCCAAGCCAGCCGCTCATGAATCGAGCACCTTGGCCAAGCTGGCGGTAGCCCTGCTGATTGGCGGCCTGGTCTGGCTGGCCTGGAAAGCCTTCCGCCTGATGGCAGGGGCGCAGAACGTGAAAAAGAACGTTAACTATTCGTTTGAAAGGAACTAAGGAATGGGCTGGAAAGACGCCATCGATTACCTGCGCAGCGGCGCCAAACGGCGCGGCGTTGAAAGCGACGCGCCGCAGCCGGAAGACCGCGGCCTGCCGCTGGCAGCCCGGATCGGCAGCCTGGTCGACCTGCAGGCATCGCCCCTGCTGCGCGCCAGCGCCAACGGCTCCCTGGTCGCGCTGCCGCAAGCGGAAGACAGCCGGATCCTCGCCATTTCCCAGTTCAAGCTGTCGATGGCAGGTCGCCTCTACCGCTACTACCTGGCCAAGGGCGACGAAGACGAGCGCGAAAAGTTCCTCCAGCTATATGTGGACGAACACGGCGAGGTGAAAGAGATGCTGTACTGCACGCAGCTGGTGCGCTTCATCCCCGCCACGGCGGAAGACCAGGATGCCTTCACCGGCGCAGACGGCTGCGGCCTGGGCGATCTGCAGTTCAGCCTGTGGCGCAGCCAGCTCGAGGAAAGCGGCGCCGACAGCGCAATCCTGGCAACCGCCTTCGGCGACCAGGAAGCGCTGGACTTCGAGCGCGACGTTGGCGATCCGAATGCCGGTTTCGTCCCGCCCTTCCAGGGCACCGAAACCCGCATTGACGAAGCCAGCGGCATGCAGGGCCTGAAGCAGGAGCTGTACTTCATGCCGTACGCCCGTCAGTTGGGCGACGGCAGCAAGGAATATCTGCTGATCACGACGGAAATTGTGCAGAGCGTGAACGGCGATGCAAGGAAACGCGGAATTCACGTCGACTTCGTAGTGGGAATTCCGGTGGAGCAGGAACGGCTGGTCATCCAATAACGACCGCCGCATTGGTGAATTGAACTTAACTGAAAGGATGCAAAAAATGAGCAACTCGAATGGCTGGGCCCTGACTGCACGACTGATTTCCAAGCACTTTGGCGCCCTGGGCGACCGCGTGTCGGAAGCCATCGCCAGTTTTGACCCGGAGACGGCGACCGAAGCCGACCGCGACCGCCTGGCCGACACCCTGCGCAGCGCCGCCCAGAAGCTGGCCCAGGCCCGCGCCGCCTTCAACAAGGAACGCGACGACGTGGTCCGCCTGCGCAAGCTGATCGAAACCGACGAAAAGGCTACCGAAACCCTGGCCGAACGCCTGGCCGCCGGCCAGATCTCGGAAGCGACGATCAACCTGTTCTGCGACGAGCTGGAGGCCAACAAGGGCCGCCTGCCGCAGGAAATCCAGGAAGAAGCCGACGCCCAGGCCTATATGGAAGAACTGCAGAAGATCGTCGACGCCCTGTCGCAGCAGCTGGCCGACTTCGACGCCGCCGCCAAGAAAGCGATGCAAGCCCTGGCCCAGGCCAAGGCCCAGCGCGAACTGCAGGAAGTGCGCGCCGAGCGCCAGAGCCAGCTTGCCAGCCTGTCCGGCATGCGCGGCAACACCAGCGCCCTGAATGCGCTGACCAAGCGTGCCCAGACGATCGCCAACGAAGCCGAAGGCATGAAGATCGTCTCCGACATCGGCCAGCGCCCTTACGACCAGGCGGCCGAAATCGACGCCATCCGCAAATCGGTCGCCAACCCGGCCAACGGCAACGAATCGGCGCTGGAACGCCTGCAGCGCCTGTCGAACAAGGCACCCGTCGCCGCAGCCTGAGTCCCAAGTCTTGAAAAATGGCCCCCAAGGGCCATATAGGTAACGATGTAAAATGGAACCCGGCGCACTCGCACCGCGCCGGGTCTTTTTTTTGTTGTTACACGATTGGAAAAATCATGATGAAACCCATCTCGCCTGAAGAGTCCCTCATTGAGTACCCGAGCGACTTCCCGATCAAGGTGATGGGCGCTACCCACGACGCCTTCGCCGCGACCATTATCGAAGTGGTGGTCGAGCACGACCCGACTTTCCATGAAGGCAAGCTGGAGTCGCGTCCGTCGGCCAAGGGCAATTACACCAGCCTCACGGTGACCGTGCGCGCTACCAGCCGCGAGCAGCTCGATAACATCTATCGCGCGCTGTCCGGCCACCCGATGGTCAAGATGGTGCTCTAAGGAGCTGGCTGCGGGCGATTTCCGCCTTCAGCCACTCACGGAACGCCCGCACCTGCGGCTTTTGCAGGGCGGCGGGCGGACTGACCAGGTAGTAATCATCCGGGCACGGCGTGGCAATATCGAATAGACGCACCAGCTGGCCCGACGCAATTTCCTGCATCGCCACCACATGGCGCACCAGCGCCACCCCGTCGCCATCGACGGCGGAACGGATCAGCATCGACAAATCCTCGAACATCACGCCGCCGGAAGGCTCAGGGAAGTCCAGTCCGGCCGCCCGGAACCACGGCGACCATGGCTCGTTCGAGCGTAGCAAGATTGCCTTCGCCAGGTCCTGTGGACAAGCGGGCAGTTGTCCACCGCGATAGCGAGGACTTACTACAGGATAGTAGATCTCCCCGATCAGCCGCTCGACATCCAGCCCGGGATACTTGCCGCGCCCGAAGCGGATGCCGACGTCGATGCCCTCCCGCACCAGGTCCTGCAAAGCGCCGCTGGCCTGCAGGATCACCTCGATGGTCGGATGCTGCTCGATGAATTGCCCCAGCCGCGGCGCCAGCCAGCGCGCCGCAAACGAAGGAATCGCCGTCACGCTCAGGCGCTGCACGCCGTCTGGCGGCCGCAGCTCGGCCGCGCCATCCGCCAGCTCCGTCAGGCAGCGCGCCACCGTGGCCGCATAACGCCGCGCCTCCGGCGTGGCCGTCACCTGCCGCCCGTTGCGGACAAACAATTGCACGCCAAGTTCCTCTTCCAGCCCGCGCACCTGGTGGCTGATCGCGCCATGCGTCAGGCAAAGCTCCGCTGCCGCCCGCGAGAAGTTCTCGTGGCGCACCGCCGCCTCGAAGGCGCGCAGGGCGGACAAATTCGGCAAACGCATATCGATGTGAGGAAAGTTAGCAAGTCGGTAGAAAATATATCGTTTTGGCAAGCATGAAGCAAGGCATACCATGTGAGTAAATATAACCAAGCCGGAGCCCCTGCCATGAGCCTCAAACTGTATGTGGACAGCCAGTTCACCAGCCCCTACGCCATTTCCGCCTTCGTCGCCCTGCGCGAAAAGGGCCTGGATTTCGAGATGGAGACCGTGGACCTGGAAGCCGGCAAGAACAAGGAGCTGTCCTATACCGGCAAGGCCCTGACCGGCCGCGTGCCCTGCCTGGTGCATAACGACTTCATGCTGACCGAATCGAGCGCCATCACCGAATACCTGGACGAGATGTTCCCGGCGCCCGAATTCCGCGCCCTCTACCCGGTGCTGCCGCAGAAACGCGCCGTCGCCCGCCAGATCCAGGCCTGGGTCCGCAGCGACCTGGGGGCGCTGAGGGAAGAGCGCAGCACCTACACGGTGTTCTACCGCCGCGCCGAACAGCCGCTGTCCCCCGCCGCCCAGGCGGCGGCGGATAAGCTGGTGCACCTGGCCGAACGCGTGATCGATGGCCCCTGCCTGTTCGGCCGCTGGTGCATCGCCGACACCGACCTCGCCATCATGCTGAGCCGCCTGGTGATGAACGGCGACCCGGTGCCGCAAAAGCTCAAGGATTACGTGGCGCATCAATGGCAGCGCGATTCTTTGCAAGATTGGCTAAAGAACATTAACCTGATGCCAGCTTAAGGAAATCGGCACAAAACTGCTTAGTCATTAAGCAGCGAAAGGGCTGGACCGGTATAATGGCGGGGCTTTTCCCGACCTGTAGCCCTATGCCTATCCAGCCGGCGGTGATCCGCCATCTCGGCCAAGCCGAATACGAGCCAACTTTCGCAGCGATGCGCGCCTTCACCGACGCGCGCCAGGAAGATACGCCCGACGAACTATGGATCGTCGAGCACCCGCCCGTCTATACGCTGGGCCTGGGCGCCGACCGCGGCCACCTGCTGGCCGGCGCTACCAGCATCCCCGTGGTGCAGACCGACCGCGGCGGCGAGGTGACCTATCACGGTCCCGGCCAGGTCGTGATCTACCTGATGATGGACCTGCGCCGCAACAAGAAAGGCGGCAAGCTGTACGCCCGCCAGTTCGTCAACAAGATCGAAGAAGCGATCATCAATGTGCTGGCCGCGTATAATCTCGCCGGTGAGCGTATCGAAGGTGCGCCCGGCATCTACATCGCCAACGGCCCGAAAAAAGGCGCCAAGATCGCCGCCCTCGGCCTGAAGGTGCGCGGCAATGGCTGCACTTACCACGGCGTATCGCTGAACGTGGGCATGGACCTGGCCCCCTTCACCTGGATCAATCCCTGCGGTTACGCAGGCCTGGAAACTATCGACATGCGTTCGATGGGCGTGGATGTCCCGCTGGCCGACGTCCAGCAGGCCCTGGCCAATGAGCTGGTCAACCAGCTCCAGGTGGCCGAACCTGAATTAACTTGAAAGCAAGCAGCTATGACTTACAACCCAAGCGACAAGCAAAAAGGCGCCGACAAGACCTCCCGCATCCCGATCAAGATCATCCCGATCGAGCAGGCCGAACGCCTGAAGAAGCCGGAGTGGATCCGCGTCAAGGCGGCATCGGCTTCTTCGCGTTTCTACGAGATCAAGGACATCCTGCGCGAGAACAAGCTGGTGACCGTGTGCGAAGAAGCGAGCTGCCCGAACATTGGCGAATGCTTCGGCAAGGGTACTGCTACCTTCATGATCATGGGCGACAAGTGCACCCGCCGCTGCCCGTTCTGCGACGTTGGCCACGGCCGTCCCGACCCGCTGGATACCCAGGAGCCTATCAACCTGGCGAACACGATCGCCAAGCTGCGCCTGTCCTACGTTGTGATCACTTCGGTGGACCGCGACGACCTGCGTGACGGCGGCGCTGCCCACTTCGTCGAGTGCATCACCAAGACCAAGGAACTGTCGCCCAAGACCCAGGTTGAAGTGCTGGTGCCTGACTTCCGCGGCCGCCTCGAAAAGGCGCTGGACATCTTCGCCGACGGCCTCCCGGACGTGATGAACCACAACCTGGAAACCGTGCCACGCCTGTACAAGGAAGCCCGCCCAGGCGCCGACTACCAGCACTCGCTGACCCTGCTGAAAGAGTTCAAGGCACGCTACCCGCACGTCAAGACCAAGTCCGGCCTGATGGTCGGCCTGGGCGAGACCGACGAAGAGATCCTGGAAGTGATGCGCGACATGCGCGCGCACGACATCGACATGCTGACCATCGGCCAGTACCTGGCGCCGTCCAACAGCCACCTGCCGGTGCGCCGCTACGTGCACCCTGACGTGTTCAAGATGTTCGAAGAAAAGGCCTACGAAATGGGCTTCGCCCATGCCGCGGTGGGCGCCATGGTGCGTTCCTCGTACCACGCTGACGTGCAGGCGCACAACGTCCTCGAGCAGGCGTAAGCCCGCCACCCGAACGTGTTCAGCGGCATTCGACGCTGAACACGTTCTGTCCCGCCTTTTCGCCATTCCTCCCTTTGATTGTGCAAGTCGCAATGTCGTCATTGAGACGCTTTGCTAGCACGATCTCATTCAGCATTCCGTAACCGCACTGCAGCCATTTCCCTTCGGGGAACGGTCCGCGCAAATCGTAAGTGTCGACCCAGGTATTTCGTCCAGAACGAACTTGTTTGGCAATCAACGAGCCAAGCCGCTCAGGAGGTCCGTCGATAGCCGCCACAGAATGCAAGTAAAGCGGCGTCGCGACATAAGACCTCCAACCGTCTTCCACATCCTTCAGTGCAACCGATGATTGCTGAATCTCTGGTGGGCAAATTGGTACCGAATTGCTTGCGGCGATGCTCGGCATCTTAATCAAAAGAATGCCAGCCATTGAAATGAATATCCTGATGAAGGGGGGGGCTGTCATGATTGCCCTATTCGATCACGGAGAATGCGTCGGCATTATTGCTGGGGTCAATGTACTGGCCAGATTTGTTCTTTCCTTTGGTGCGAATGAATCGTTTTGAAATCTTGGGTTTCGTGGCCATGTCCTTCCATTGATCCACAACATATATGCCATTCGAAACCTGGCCAAGATAAAATGCGGCGTGATTGCCATGGGCGCTGTTCGGGTACCGGCCATCAACAAAAGTGGCAATTGCCGTGCCAGGCGATAAGCCCTTATTCCCCATCACGCGTTGCCCTTCACTCCATGCAGAAGTAATCGGTGCATTCGCATAGTGCTGTACCAAGGCCACGCATTCAAACGTTCCGACTTTTTCCCTATTGTCCAGGCTCTTCGCCTGGGAATAAACGTAAGCCATAACACCTCCCGAGTCGTGGATGAACGATGCAGTTCGATTCTCCATCCAGCGGGCAACTGCGATATTGAGCCGTGTCACGACTTGTTGAGGCGAGTTCGAACAAATTAAAGTAGTATTGTCGCCACCAAAAAAATGGAGGCGAAGATGGCTGAGCATAAATGGCACGAAGAATTCGAAGCACTGCGCAAGATCGTCCTCTCCACGCATCTGACCGAGGAGACGAAATGGGGTTGCGCATGCTTCACCTACAATGATCAGAACATTGTCCTGATTCACGGCTTCAAGGAATACTGCGCGCTCTTGTTCTTCAAGGGCTCCCTGATGCAGGACCCGGAAAACATCCTGGTGCAGCAGACCGCCAACGTGCAAGCCGGACGCCAGCTCCGCTTTACCAGCATGGCCGAAATCAAGAAGCAGGCGAAGATCATCAAAGCCTACGTCGAAGAAGCGATCCGCGTTGAAAAGTCGGGTGCCAAGGTTGAATTCAAGGACACCAGCGATTTCCCGATGGCCGACGAATTCCTGCAAAAACTCGACGAACATCCAGCGCTGGCGGAAGCCTTCTACGCACTGACTCCAGGCCGCCAGCGCGGCTACCTGTTGCACTTCTCCTCGGCCAAGCAAGCCAAGACCCGCGTATCGCGCGTCGAGAAATGCATGCCGCAAATCCTTGCCGGCAAGGGCCTTGACGATTAAAGCTTGCGCCGGGCGAAGCGGCAGGCTTTGAGCAGTTCGTGCTCCAGCCGCTCCGCCAGCAAGCCCTCCATGAACGATAGTTCCGCGTCGTGGGCAGGCAAGTGATCCTGCAGGGAGCGCAGCAAGTCGCGCGCAACGCGGCCGTCATTCAGTTTGCCCAACCGGTCCTGCGCCTCGGACAGCAGCTGCATGCGACTGTCCGCGCCGAAGAACTCGCGCATATAGCGCTCCTTCTTCACAGCGATGCGCAGCCGGTGTGACCTGCTCCCCTGAATTAGTACGGTGCTAAGCTAGAGTCTGCCACATGGGAGGCAGCCATGAAAAAGCGATTTACCGAAGAGCAGATTATTGGCGTGTTGAAGGAGGCCGAAGCTGGTGCCAA
>JBCNOX010000225.1:0-7679 GCA_039593645.1 Pseudoduganella sp. | reverse complement strand
GCGCGTGTTTGATGGTTTCCATGTCTGCATCCTACCAGTTCATGAGGCAAGGCGGCACCAGCAACAGCAGCGCCAGGACGAGGTAAATCAGCTGCAGCGGCACCATCCAGCGTGCCCAGGTCAGCCACGGGATGCGCGCCAGCGCCAGCACGCCTACCGTAATGCCGGAAGTGGGGATCATCGGGGTGGTGAATTCGCCGAACTGGAAGGCCAGGATCGCGGTCTGGCGCGACACGCCGACCAGGTCGGCCAGCGGCGCCATGATCGGCATGGTCAGCGCGGCCTGGCCGCTGCCCGAGTGGATGAAGAAGTTGATCACCGACTGGATCAGGAACATCTTCTGTGCGGCAAAGACCGGCGAGGACGATGCCACCAGCGGCATCAGGCCATGCAGCATGGTATCGATGATCTGGGCGTCGCGCGCCAGCACCATTGTGGCGCGCGCCAGGGCGATCACCAGCGCGGTGCCGACCAGGTCTTTCGATCCCTGAACGAAAGCCGCCACCGCTTCGTCGGAACCGAGGCGGCCAACCAGGGCCACCGCCACCGTCATGGCCAGGAACAGCGCGCCGATTTCCTCGATGAACCAGCCGAACTTCACGACGCCGAACACCATGCCGCCCAGCGTGGCGGCAAACAGCCATAACACCAGGCGGTGGCGCGTGGTCATGCCTTCGAAGCCGCCGAAATCAATAGTACCTTCGCCGCGCTTCTCCTGATCCAGCAGGAAGGTTGGGCTCTTCTCAGGATGGCGCTTGATGCGCGCCGCATACCACATCAGGAAGGCGATGGTCACGGCGGTCGAAATCAGCCACACGATCACGCGATACCCCATGCCTGAAAACAGCGGCACTCCGGCAATGCCCTGCGCTATGCCGACGTTAAACGGGTTCAGGAAAGCTGCGGCGAAGCCCACCTGCGAGCCGACAAACGGAATCGACACGCCGACCACCGAGTCATAGCCAAGCGCCAGCGCCAGCGGCACGAAAATCAGGATGAACGGAATCGCCTCTTCGTTCATGCCGAAGGTGGCGCCGCCGATGGAGAACAAGGTGACGAACACCGGTATCAACGCCACGCGCACCAGCCTCGAACGAGAATGCGCTTTTGCGATGGACTTGATCATGGCGTCCACCGCCTCGGTCTTGTGCAGCACGTTGAAGGCGCCCCCTGTGAGCAGCACGAAACCGATGATCAAGCCCGCCTCCGCAAAGCCCTTGATGGGCGCCATCAGGAACGAGGCCAGCCCTTGCGGCTTGCTGTCGATGTAATGGAAGGTGGCAGGGTCGACCAGCTGCTTGCCGTTGACCAGGTGGGTATCGTACTTGCCGCCGGGGACCAGCCAGGTCGCCAGCGCGATCAAGGCCATGATGATGAACAGCAGGACGAAAGTATTGGGCAGCTTCAGTTTTTTCATAGGCTTAGCAGATTGCCTTCCCGGAATGGTTTGACACCGGCGATCTTACCGACATTCATGCCGCGGATCACGTACCGATGCGATAAACGCGCAAAAAATACCCCGTCCACGCCTGCGCGCAAGGTCGTGGCTTGACCACTGGCCGGGTCAATCAGGTCCGCAATGGCGTCGCCGGCCGCGACACGGTCGCCAAGCGCTCGCAGATAGACCAGCATGCCGGCATGCGGCGCGTCCAGGCGTTGCGTGCCTTCCAGCGGCGTTGCCAGGCAGCGCGCAGGCGGCAGAGTGGTGGCATCGAGGCGCAGGATACCTTGCAGCGACAGATAGCGCAGGATCGCGTCGGCGTCCAGCGCCGCCGTCGCATAGTCGACCTGCACCTCGCCGCGCAGCTCGATGGTGGCGGCCACGCAAGCCAGCGGCAGCGCCGCCCCTGTCCCCTCTTGCGCGGCCAGCTCCAGCCAGGGACGCAAGCATGCTTCGTCGAACGGATCGCCGCCCGCGGCGCTGGTGTGCAGCAGCGCCGCGGCCTGCATCAGGCGCGCCAGCGGCGCCAGTTCCGCCACCTGTGCACTGCCGGCGTAAATGTGCAAAGCCGCTTCGTTATCGCAGTGCAGGTCGAGCACGATATCGGCGTCAACCGCCATCGACAACAGGGTTTTCTTGAGCTGCTCGACATTCGAGCGTGCAGGCCAGGCTTCAACCAGCCGCACCAGCTGCTGGCGCACCATGCGCACATTGGCGCCGGCATCGTGCCCCAGGCGTCCTTCCAGTGCCCGCACCAGTTCCGGCCCCAATGCGGGATAGCCGCGGTTGAAATTGATGCCGGTGGCCAGGTCGAAGCGGCCGAACGGGCGCTCGTTGAGCACCTGCGCCAGCCCGATCGGATTGGCTGCTGGCACCAGTACCACTTCGCCCGTGACGCGCCCCTGCTGTTCAAGCAATTGCAGGCGCGTGCGCAGGCTTTGCGCGACCAGCATGGCCGGCACTTCGTCCGCATGCAGCGCCGCCTGGATATACGCCTTGCGGCCGGCGCGCCGGCCAAAACGGTAGCTGGTCAATTCATAGTGCGCGCTGCCGTGGGGCGCACTGATCTGGTGTCGGATTGTCTGCATGGCGGAGGCTGGAAGTTCAACTGGCCGCTAATGTATCATTTTTTTCATAAAAACATCTCACGAAAATAAATTTTCATAAAATTGTTGAATTTCGCGACAGGTATGCGTACATTGCAGTTATCGGATAAATTTTCATATTTCCAATATTTGAAAATTCACTTACATGAAACCGTCCATCGCCTATGAAGCCGGCTCGCCCGAAGTAGCCTTCGCCCAATCCACGTTGGGACAGCAGTTGAAGCGCGTACTCAGCGAGGGCTCGGCCTCCAGCCGTACGATTGCCGACTTCGTGCTGCGCAATCCGGTGCGGGTCACGGCCTTCGGCATTGAGGAACTGGCGGAACACTGCGCCGTCTCCAACGCCACGGCCAGCCGCTTCGCACGCGATATCGGCTTCACCAATTACGCTGCCATGCGCGGCGAAATCGCGGCCACCATGCAGGGCATCCTGCAGCCAGTCGAGAAGCTGCGCAGCAGCATCGAGCGTGGCAGCGGCAGCGGCAACCCTGCGGTGGAGAGCCTGGGGTATGCCGCTGCCAATATCGATGCCACGTCGCAGGCACTGGGTCCCGCCGTACTGCAAACAGTAGTGCAGAAGCTGACCCGTGCCCGCACCGTGTACGTCATGGGCTTCGGCCTGTCGTCGCACCTGGCAGGGCTGCTGTCGCTCCACTTGCAGCCCTTCTGCCAGCACGTGGTCGAGGTAGCTGGCCACGGCGGCACCGAAGTAGCTGCCGGCCATCTCGCCAATATCACTCCTGACGATGTGCTGATCGTGATCTCCTTCCCGCGCTATGCGCTGGACGTGATCCGCCTGGCCGGCTTTGCACGCAGCCGCTCCGCCTGCATCGTCTCGCTCACCGATTCGCCGGCTTCGCCTTTGGCGGAGCTGGCCGATGTCGCACTGTTTGCGCAAGCCACGCACCCGGTCTTGCCAAGCAGCTCCAGCGCCGCCCTGGCGCTGATTGAAGCACTGGTTGCCCTGCTGATGGTGTCCAACAAGGACAACGTCGAGAAGGCAGCCCGCCTCACCGAAGCCATCTCCGCCTATCTGTACGGCGCTGAGGCCGGGAGAGTGAAACCCAGGAAACGATAACAGGAGAGAGTCAATGAAGCAGAGACAGGTTCCGGCACCAACGGTGCTGGCGGGATTGTTGCGCCTTGCGTTTGGCGCGGTGGCATTGGGCACAGCGGGTTCGGCACTGGCGCAAGCCGATGAAAGCAAGCTGCAGCGCGTGGAAATCACCGGCAGCTCGATCAAGCGGCTCGATGCCGAGACCGCGCTACCGGTGCAGGTGTTGCGGCGCGAAGACATCGACAAGTCCGGCGTCACCACCGCCGCCGAGTTGCTCGGCAAAGTATCCGCCAGCGCGGCCGGACTGACCGATGGCGCCAGCTTCAGCGACATTTCGGGCCAGCGCGGCTTTAACGGCGCCAACCTGCGCGGCATCGGCGTGTCGTCCACCCTGGTTCTGCTGAACGGCCGCCGCCTGGCCAACTTTGCCTCCCCTGGCGCCAACGCCGGTGTCGACCTGAATGCCATCCCCGCCGCAGCCATCGCACGGGTTGAAGTGCTGAAGGACGGCGCCTCCGCCATCTACGGCACGGATGCCATTGGCGGCGTGATCAACTTCATCACCCGCGCCGACTATCATGGCGCCGATGCAAGCGTGTATGGCAGCGCCACCCAGCATGGCGGCGCAGGAAAAACCATGGCCACGCTGTCGGGCGGCAGCGGCAAGCTCACCGAACAAGGCTACAACGTGTTCGCGGTGCTGGACTACCAGGACAGCAAGCCGCTGCGCTCCGGCCAGCGCGACTGGATCGGATCGGCCTACCAGCCGGACATCAACCTCGATGTCGGCAGCTCCAACACCTTCCCTGCCAATGTGCGACGTACGCGCGCCAACGGCTCGCCCACCGGCCCGCGCCTTAACCCGTCGGCGCCGGACTGCAATCCGCCGGCAACCGTGTACGCTCCGGGCAGCTTCGTCGGCAGCCAGGCCTGCCTGTACGACTACATGCAGGACACCGAAATCTTCCCCGAGTCCAGGCGCGTGTCGCTGCTGACGCGCGGCGAACTGGAACTGGCCGGCGGGCATACGCTGTTTGCCGAAGCGCTGCACAATGTCACGCGCAGCACCTACCGCATCAGCCCCCTGACCGTCACCAACTTGAACTATCCATTGGCGGGCCAGTATTACCCGCACAGCCTGATCGCCAGCAACAAGACCGACCTGCGCGTCTCGATGCGCCTGGCCGAAGCGGGCAACCGGACCAACGAGGTCGAGTCCACGGCGCAGCGCCTGCTGGTCGGCGCCAAGGGCACGCTGGCCGGCTGGGACTACAACACGGCGCTCAACCACAGCGTCAATACGGTCGACGACCAGTATATCGACGGCTATGTACGCACCAGCGCCTTCGACAGCGCTTTTGCAACTGGCAAGATCAATCCTTTTGGCGCCTCCGGCGCGGAAGGCCAATCCCTGCTGCAAGCGGCCAAGATCAACGATGCCGCGCGCCAGTCGCGCGGCACCGCCAATGTGTTCGATGCCAAGGCCACGCACGACCTGTTTGCCATGGCCGGCGGCACCGCGGCCATGGCAGTGGGCGGCGAGTACCGCAAGGAGAAGATGCGCTTCACCCCATCCGCCTTGCTGGCAGCCGGCGAAATCCGCGGCGACGGCGCGGCCAGCGCTTTTGCCGGAGAACGCACGGTCAAGGCAGTGTACGCGGAACTGAACCTGCCGCTGATGGCCGGCCTGGAAACCCAGCTTGCCCTGCGCCACGACCGCTACAGCGACTTTGGCGGCACCACCAACCCTAAACTGGGCCTGCGCTGGCAGCCCGCCAAGCAAGCGGTGCTGCGCGCCTCGTATGGCGAAGGGTTCCGCGCTCCATCGCTGTCCGACCTGTACAACCCGCCGCGCACCGGGCAGACCAATGGCATCTACAACGATCCGCTGGGCTGCATCAAGATCGGCGCCATCGACAACACCAATAATCCCGATTACTGCGGCCTGCAGCCGGACAAACTGCTTGGCGGGCGTGCCGGCCTGCAGCCGGAAACGTCGAAGCAGTTTTCCGCCGGCGTGGTACTGGAGCCGCAGCGCAACCTGACAGCCACCCTCGATTACTGGAAGATCCGCAAGCAGAATGTGATCGTTGCGCCTGAAGGTTCCTATTTCAGCGACCCGGTCCGCAACGCCGCCTTTATCGAACGCGGCGCCGCCGATCCTGCGCTGCCGGGCATCCCCGGCCCTATCCTGTCGATCGATTCGCGCTTGCGCAATATCGGTTCGCTGGAAACCTCCGGCCTGGACCTTGGGTTCAACTGGCGCAGCGCTGGCAGCAACTGGGGCCGTTTCGGCGTCGGCATGAACGGTACTTATGTGCTGGACTATGCCACACGCGAAGCCGATGCCCCTGAGCTGAACGGAGCCGGCGTCTTCGCCAACGACCAGGTCGTGCAGCGCTGGCGCCACACCCTCAGCATCGATTACGACCTGGGTCCGTGGTCGGCGACGCTGCAGCAAACCTTCTATTCGCATTATCGCGACCAGAACCCGAACCCGGACGGCAGCGCGCGCCGGGTCAAGGCTTACCAGCTGTGGGACCTGACCGGCAGCTATGCCTGGTCGAAGGCGCTGCGCATCCGCGCCGGCATCCGTAACCTGTTCGACAGCAATCCACCGCGCTCGAACCAGATTTACAGCTTCCTGGCAGGCTACGATCCAAACTATACCGATCCGCGCGGGCGCTCGCTGTACCTGTCGGCGAATTACAGCTTCCGATGATGCGGCGCCGTTTCCTGCAAGCCGCCGGCGCCCTGCTGGCGGCGTCCATGCTGGCGTGGGCGCCGGTACACGCCGCCATGCCGGACGCAGCGCCAGCTGGCGCGCTCGTCATTATCGGCGGCGCGCTGCGGCCGGAAACGGCTGAAGTATGGCAGCGCATCGTCGCGCTGGCCGGCGGGCCTGGCGCCAGGATCGCTGTCATGCCGAGCGCCGCCGCGCGCCCGGAGCGCTCGGGCGCCGGCATCGCAGCCACATTGAAGCGCTATGGCGCCGATCCCTTTGTGGTGCCGGTGGCCGTGCGCCTGGAAGGCAGCGACTATCGCACCGCTGCGGAAGATCCCCGCTGGGCAGAAGCAATCCGCAGTGCTGGCGGCGTCTATTTTTCAGGCGGCGACCAGGCCCTGGTCACGCAGGCCCTGGTGCGCGCCGACGGCAGCCGCAGCGCGGTCCTGCACGCGATATGGGATCTCTACCAGCGCGGCGGCGTAGTCGCCGGTACCAGTGCCGGCGCGGCCATCATGAGCAGCATCATGTTCCATGATCCGCGCCCAACGCTCGACATGCTGCGGCAAGGACTCACGCCAGGCCGCGACTTGGCGCCGGGCCTGGGCTTCATCGGCGACAGCGTCTTCATCGACCAGCATTTTCTGGTACGCGGGCGATTTGCGCGCATGCTGCCGGCCATGCTGCAGGCCGGCTATCGGCTGGGTGTGGGCATCGATGAAAACACAGCGCTGGTGGTCCATGCGCGCCGATCGCTTGAGGTCATCGGCTACAAAGGGGTGCTTCTGGCCGACCTGGCGCATGCCAGTTCGGTTCCGGGCCCTTTCAACATTGCCAACGCGCGCCTGAGCTACCTTGACCGGGGCGATCGCTACGACCTCGCCAGCGGACGCCATACACCAGCTCCCGACAAGGCGCAGGGGCGACTGAACCCGGCCAATCCCGCCTGGCGCGGCCCTGTTTACGCCAACGACATCCTGGCCAACAATGCCATTGTCGAACTGATGGAAAAGCTGATGGATGGGGACCAGCAAGCTGCGCTGGGAATCGCCGGCGGCGACCCGCGCGCCACGCCGCCGCAGCCTGCTTTTCATTTCCGCCTGTCACGTGACACAGCCAGCATTGGCTACGCCTCCGACAGCACGCAAGGCTATTCCCTGCTCAATGTGCGGCTCGATGCCGAGCCGGCCACTCAAGGTGCCGCAAACAGGTAATGACAGCTTGGGTCGGCCGGGTCGCGCGCCAGGATGCGGTCGTACAGGCCGGTGCGTTCGGCAACGGTGCGCTCGACATCTTCCTGCTGCAGCAGGCGCGCGGCAACCTGGCGCGCGGCGGCCGCGCGGGTAGCGG
>JBCNOX010000224.1:0-7688 GCA_039593645.1 Pseudoduganella sp. | reverse complement strand
CACCACGGTGAACGGCGACACGCCGTGCGAGGTGGCGAACTGGCGGATTGAAGGCATGCGGGCGCCGGCGCGCAGCACACGGTCGTCGATGCGGGCGGCGACGCTGCGCACGATCTGGTCGCTGAGTGACTCCCCGCCCTCGCGGGACAACAGGATTGTATTGGTCATATCACCATCACAGTGCGTGAATTTATCCGTGCAAGTGTATTGGTACTGTACTGGTTACTTATTCTACGATACACCCATCCCCTTCAAACTTCCAGTGATTAAAGGAGCCTGCGCCATGACCCTGCTGCCTACCCGTGCCCAACTCGACGCCGCTGCCACCATCGTCTATGGCGCCATGCCTGCCACGCCGCAGTTCTCCTGGCCGCTGCTGAACGAGGCACTGGGCACGGAAACCTGGGTCAAGCATGAAAACCATACGCCGACCGGGGCGTTCAAGGTGCGCGGCGGCCTGGTCTACCTCGATGGCCTGCTAGAGCGCGAGCCGGGCGTGGCGGGCATTGTGTCGGCCACGCGCGGCAACCATGGCCAGTCGATTGCCTTTGCCGCGCGCCGGCATGGCGTGAAGGTCAGCATCGTGGTCCCGCACGGCAATAGCGTGGAGAAGAACGCCGCCATGCGCGGGCTGGGCGCCGACCTGATCGAGTACGGCGACGACTTCCAGGCCAGCCGCGAATATGCGCTGTCACTGGCGCGCAAGCAGGGCCTGCATATGGTGCCTTCGTGCCATGCGGACCTGGTGGCCGGCGTGGCCAGTTACTGGATGGAGCTGTTCCACGCGCAGCCAGGGCTCGATACGGTGTTCGTGCCGATCGGCCAGGGTTCCGGCTTCTGCGCAGCTATTGCGGCGCGCGAGGCGCTGGGATTGCGCACGCGCGTGATCGGCGTGGTGTCCAGCCATGCGCCGGCCTACCTGGAGTCGTTCCGCAGCGGCGAACTGCGCGAGGCGCCCACCACTACCGAACTGGCGGACGGCATGGCTTGCCGCACGCCGGATGCGGGCTCGCTGGAAATCGTGCGGCGTTATGCGGACGATGTGATTGCCGTCAGCGATGAAGAAGTGGCGCGCGCGATCCGACTTTACTATCGGGCGACGCATAACCTAGCCGAAGGCGCCGGGGCGGCGGCGCTGGCGGCGGCCTTGCGCCTCAAGCACGACCCGCGCGTGGCAGGCTGCAAGGTGGGGCTGCCGCTGACCGGGGCGAATGTCGATGCGGAGAAGATCATGCGGGTGTTGTCAGAGGTGCTGCCATGACGCCGTATTCGCATGATGGGCCGGGGTGGCAGCAAACCGGCAAGGCGGCCGGATGGCCGTACCCGTCTGACCCGCAGGGTCAGACACCAGTCGCGCACGTGCCGCAGGTTAGTGTCAGACCCCGCGGGTCTGACACTGATTTACCGGTTTTGGGTGCAGAAACCCAAGGCATGCTGCTCGGCTTCATCGGCGTTGCCATCTTCAGCCTGACGCTCCCCTTCACCCGCCTGGCAGTCGCCGGGCTCGATCCAATCTTCGTGGCCATGGGCCGCGCCGTGGCCGCAGCTGTACTGGCCCTGTGCTGGCTGCGCTGGAAACGCGCCGCCTTGCCCACGCGCGCCCAGTTGCCAACCCTGCTGGCAGTGGCTGTCGGCTGCGTGATCGGCTTCCCCTTGTTGACCTCCATCGCCATGCGCACCCTGCCCGCCTCGCACGGCGCGGTGCTGGTCGGCATCCTGCCGCTGGCGACCGCCCTGTTTGCGGCCTTGCGCGGCCACGAACGTCCCTCCGCCGGCTTCTGGTGCATGGCGGCGGCAGGCAGCGCCCTGGTGGTCGGCTTCGCGCTGCGCCAGTCAGGCGGCGGGCTGCACGCGGCCGACCTGGCAGTCTTCGCCGCCGTGGCGCTGGCCGCCATGGGCTATGCGGCAGGCGGCCGCCTGTCGCAAACCATGGGCGGCGAACAGGTGATCGGCTGGGCCCTGGTGCTGTCCCTGCCGCTGGCCGCGCCAGCCACCGCCTGGCTGCTGTGGCGCGACTGGACCAGCATTGCCGCGGCACCCGCCAGCGCCTGGCTGGGCTTCAGCTACGTTTCCGTATTCTCCATGTTCATCGGCTTTTTCTTCTGGTACCGGGGCATGGCGCTGGGCGGCGTGGCCAGGGTCGGGCAGGTGCAGCTGGTCCAGCCCGGATTATCTTTGGTGGCCGCTGCCGTAGTCCTGAACGAAACTTTGCATATTGAGCATATTCTGTTCACTTTTGCCGTAATTGCCGTCGTCGGCGCAGGAAAACGCATGAAAGTGGCCCGTTGACCGTGACGAATTCGGCAACGTGCAGAGTACAATAGCGTATTCACGGAACCTTTTTTCTTGGAAATCACATGTCTGTCTACGAAAAACTGAAGTCGCTCGATATCACCCTGGCCGCGCCAGCCGCCCCGGTCGCCGCTTACGTCATGCACGTACAAACCGGCAACCTGGTGTTCCTGTCTGGCCATATCGCCAAGAAGGCCGACGGCACCCCTTGGGTTGGCCAACTGGGCAAGAATATCTCGACCGAAGAAGGCAAGCAGGCAGCGCGCTCGATCGCCATCGCCATGATGGGCACCCTGCAGGAAGCCTGCGGCGGCGACCTGACCCGCGTCAAGCGCATCGTCAAGGTCATGAGCCTGGTGAATTCCACCCCTGACTACACCGAACAGCACCTGGTCACCAATGGCTGCTCCGAGCTGCTGGGCGAAGTGTTCGGCGACGCCGGCAAGCATGCGCGCTCCGCCTTTGGCGTGGCGCAGATCCCGCTTGGCGCCTGCGTTGAAATCGAACTGATCGCCGAAATCGCTTAACACCCCCGCTAGAGAATTGAATATGAAAATCGAGAACCAGAACCCATTGCAGTGGAACTTCTCCGAGCGTGCCAAGGGCATGCAGGCGTCCTTCATCCGTGAGATCCTGAAGGTCACCCAGCAGCCTGAAATCACCTCCTTCGCCGGCGGCCTGCCTTCGCCAGCCACCTTCCCGGTGGAGATCATGCAAGCGGCGTTCGACAAAGTGCTGTCGACCAACGGCAAAGTCGCCCTGCAATACGGCCCGACCGACGGCTACATGCCGCTGCGCCAGTGGATCGCCGATTCGCTGTCCCAGAACGGCGCCAAGATCGCTCCGGAACAGGTGCTGATGGTGTCCGGTTCGCAGCAGGCGCTGGACCTGATCGGCAAGGTACTGATCGACGAAGGCAGCAAAGTGCTGGTGGAAACCCCGTCCTACCTGGGCGCACTGCAGGCATTCTCGGTGTACCGTCCTGAATTCCACTCCGTCGCCACCGACGAACACGGCCTGGTGCCATCGTCGCTGGACGCCATCGCGGAAGGCGCGCGCCTGCTGTACGCACTGCCTAACTTCCAGAACCCGACCGGCCGTTCGCTGTCCGTCGAGCGCCGCCAGGAACTGGTGGAAACCTGCGCCCGCCTGAACCTGCCGCTGATCGAAGACGATCCATACGGCGCGCTGTCCTACTCCGGCCAGCCAAGCCCGAAAATGGTCGCCATGAATCCGGAAGGCGTGATCTACATGGGTTCCTTCTCCAAAGTGCTGACCCCTGGCATCCGCCTGGGCTACGTGGTGGCTCCGCTGCCAATGGTGCGCCGCCTGGAGCTGGCCAAGCAGGCAGCCGACCTGCACACCGCGCAACTGACCCAGATGGTGGTGCACGAAGTAGTGAAAGACGGCTTCCTGGACAAGCACATCCCAACCATCCGCGAACTGTACGGCAACCAGTGCAAGGCCATGCTGGACGCCATGGACCAGCACTTCCCGAAAGAAGCCACCTGGACCAAGCCGGATGGCGGCATGTTCATCTGGGTCGAACTGCCAAAGCACATCAACGCGATGGAACTGCTGGACGAAGCGATCAAGAACAAGATCGCTTTCGTACCGGGCGCACCGTTCTACGCCAACGAGCCAGCCACCAACACCCTGCGCCTGTCGTTCGTGACCGTGCCGCCGGAGCGCATCCGCGCCGGCATCGAAGTACTGGGCAAGCTGATCAAAGCCCGCATGTAAGCCCGCCCTGCGCAGGATGAAGTTCATCTCGGGGTTCATCCTCGCAGCATGCCTGGCCGCCGGCAGCGTACACGCTGCCGGTAACAGGCCCCCTGTCGTGCTGGTGCACGGCTTCCTCGGCTTCGACAACACTACCCTGGGCGGGTCGTTCCGCTACTGGGGCGGCTTCAACGATATCGCACAGCACATCAAGGCCACCACCGGCCGCGAAGTGTTTACCGCCGGCGTCGGGCCAGTCAGTTCGAACTGGGACCGCGCCTTCGAACTGTATTACCAGATCAAGGGCGGTTGTGCCGACTATGGCGCAGGCCATACGGCGCAGCACGCGGCCGCTGGCCATCTCCAGAAGCCTGCCGGCAAATGCTGGGCGGCCGACCCTTCCAACAATCCCGAAAAATATCCGCTCGCACTGTATCCGCAGTGGGATGCCGCACACCCGATCCACCTGGTTGGACATAGCCAGGGCGGCCAGACTATCCGTGCCCTGATCCAGCTGATGGAACAAGGCACGGTCGGCAGCGGCGCTGCGCGCGGCTGGATCACCAGCGCAAGCACCATCGCAACGCCGCACAATGGCACCACGCTGCGCGATATCGTGATCGGTTGGCTGCCAGACGCCTCGACGCTGGCGGGACTGGCTGTGCAGGCGACCGGCGCTGGCGGCTCGGGCGGCAGCGGATTCAAATTCCGCCTCGAGCAATTCGGCATGAAGGCCAGCACGACCGAATCGATCGACGACTTTTTCGAGCGCACCCGCAGCCATCCCTTCTGGAGCCTCGGCAACCACGATTCAGCGCAATGGGACCTGTCGCCCGATGGCGCCAGCGAACTGAATCGCTGGGTGAAGACGTCGCCGGACATTTACTACTTTTCCTTCAGTGCACAGGCCACTGAATCACTCACCCTCTTCGGCAAGCAATTCCAGTATCCCCGCCCAGACATGATCTTTTTCCTGCAAGGCATGGCGGGTGAATGGGTCGTCCCGTCCTTCGGCCATCCCGGCATGGGTTCGTTCCAGCAGACGGCGCCCGGCCGCGTGCAAACCGACCAGCGCTGGTTCGCCAATGACGGCGTGGTCAACACCATCAGCATGGCCGGCCCGGATGGCAGCACCGTGCAGGCATTGGCCGGCCAGCCCGTCAAGGGCGTCTGGAACCATGTCGAAACCATGCAAGGCATGGACCACTTCGACGTGATAGGCTGGGACGCCAAGCCTTCCGCCGCGCTGAAGATGTACGACAAGCTGATGGCAATCCTGGCCAAACTCGACTAAGCGGCCACTCTGGCTCGCCGTGCATTGCGATTGGCTCCGCAGGCCCGGTTATGCCGCAACCGTGCGCAATCTCCCCGTGGTGAAATGAATCACACAAAAAACCACGGGAGACAACCGCATGAAAGTGCTAGCCAGCCTCACCCTCGCCGCCTGCATGGCAGCTTCCTCCGCCCACGCTGCCAACAGCGATCCTGTCGTGCTGGTGCACGGCTTCCTCGGCTTCGGGCCGGAGACCTTTGCCGCCACCGGCTTCAAATACTGGGGTGGCTTCAACGACATCGCAGCGCATATCCGCGGTACCCAGCGGCCCGTGTTCACCGCCGGCGTCGGCCCGGTCAGCTCCAACTGGGACCGTGCGGTTGAACTGTATTACCAGATCAAGGGTGGCTGCGCGGACTACGGCGCGCGCCATACCGCGGACAATGCGGCCGCCGGCCATATCCAGAAGCCGGCCGGCAAATGCTGGGCGACCGATCCGGCCAACAACCCAAACAATTACCCGCTCGCGCTGTACCCGCAATGGGATGGGCAACACCCGGTCCATTTCGTGTCGCACAGCCAGGGCGGCCAGACTATTCGCACCCTGATCCAGTTGCTGGAACACGGCGCACCGAATGGCGCCGGCACGGAAGGCAGCGGCACCCTGTACACAGGCGGCAAAACAGGCTGGGTCAAGAGCGCGACGTCGATTTCTTCGCCGCACAACGGCACCACGCTGCGCGACGTGGTGGTTGAATTCGTACCCAAGGTCTCCGAGCTGGCGGGCAGGATTGTCGAAATGGCGGGGCTGGGCGGCTCGGGCGGCAGCGGCTACAAGTTCCGCCTGGAACAGTACGGGCTGGCGCAAGGTCCTGCCGAATCGATCGGCGACTTCATCGACCGCACGCGCGGCGCGCCCTTCTGGCAGCTCTCCAACCGCGATGCCGCGCAGTGGGACCTGGCGCCCGACGGCGCCGCGCAATTGAACAGCTGGGTGAAGACTTCGCCCAATGTCTACTACTTCTCGATCGGCTCGCGCGCCACGGAGCAAGGACACTGGTGCTGCAACAATACCGACCGCGTGATCGCGCCATTCCAGAGCAGCGACTACCAGTACGCCCGCAACGACATGATCTTCTTCCTGAAGAACACCGCCGGCGAATGGGTCGTGCCATCGATCCTGCAGCATGGCATGGGCTCCTATCGCTCGCCCGAGTGGTACCCGAATGACGGTGTGGTGAATACCGTTTCGATGCGGGGCCCTGGCGGCCAGCCGCAGCGCAACTTCGACGGCGCGCCCGTCAAGGGAAGCTGGAACTACATCGGCTACTACGACCAGTACGACCACTTCGACGTGATCGGGTGGGACTCGCCGACCTGGGCGGTGTACCCGATCTACGATAACCTGCTCAACATCATTGGTGGCCTGTGAACATGCGCGCCACCTTAGCCATTGCATCGGTCGCCCTGGCGACGGCATTGTGGCAGGCCGGCGCGCCAGGGCCGGCGGCAACGCTCTCTACCGAACCCTCGCCTGCGCCCACTCACTTGCCGCCAACCGCCGTAGGGCAGTCGGCCAGCGCCGGCAACGGCGCAACCCGGCCGGCGCCGCCCGCCCCTCCTGCATCGGCGCCGCCACCCAGCGCAGCGCCGACAGCCGGCACCACTGCCAATGCCGCCAGCGTTGAAGCTGCAGTGCGCGATGCACGCCGCCATGGCAAGAGTGAGCAGGAAGTTCATCGGCTGCGCAGCGAGAAGCTGCCGGCCGAACAAGTGGAAGCGCTGGCCCGCATGGAAGCAGCCCAGGCAAGCTGGCAGCAACGGCTGGAAGCACTGCAGGCCGCGTGCGCAGCCAACCTTGGCTGCGATGACGCACGCGCCAGCTTCACGCGGGAAGAGCTGGCGCGAACCACCGCCTACGCCGCGCCGACGCTGAGGCAATAAGCCCCGGGGCGCGGCGCAGCAGGCGCCGCGCTTCCTTATTTACTGGTGATGTTGACCATGCCCTTGAAGTCATACGGAATCACCACGGTCTGCACCTTGCCCGCTGCAATGCCTTCCGCGATCTTCATCTGGGCCTGGGCCTGCATATAGGAGATGGCGCCGGCATTGGCATTCAGGGCCGCGATTCGTTCAGCCTCCTTCTTCGCGATCTGCACCTCGACCTCCTTGGTCTTCTCCTCATTCTTGGCGCGCACCAGGTTGTCGGCGCTGGCCTTGACCGCGTCGCTCGGAACCATGCCGCCCACGCGCACTTGCGAGATGGTGATGCCGTTCAGCTTTTCATCGTTCAGCGTTGCGATCATGGTGGCCTGGATCTCCTCCTCGATCTGCGAGCGGTTGTCGTTCATGTTCAGTGCTTCATACTTTCGCGCTACCTTGTACACTGCGTTGCGCGCGG
>JBCNOX010000223.1:0-7696 GCA_039593645.1 Pseudoduganella sp. | reverse complement strand
GCGGCGACAGCAAATACGGAAGCGGCGATCAAGGCGTTGCGCACTGCAGCAGACATTTTCATCGTGTTTCTCCTCTGTGAATCATTGTTCGATGGATGCATCGTATCGAAGGCGCCGCAACTGTGCCCGCCCGGTGCGACAGGACGCTGCCTCGCAGGAACAGAATGCAAATGGCGGGGACAGGGCGTCGCTCCTGTATCATTTCGCCCATGCTTACAATCATCATCAAACAGGGCAAGGAGAAGTCCATCCTTGCCGGCGATCCTTATATTTATCTGTCCGCCATCGAGCGCGTGGACGGCCGTCCCGCAGAAAAAAACAAACCCGGCGCTACCGCCACGGTGCTGACCTCATCCCGTAAATTCCTGGCCCGCGCGGCCTATAACGCCAAGTCGCAGATTGCGGCCCGCGTCTGGACCTTGCGCGAAGACGAACCAGTCGACCATGCGATGGTCAAGCGCCGTGTACGCGCCGCCATTGCACGCCGTATCCATTCCCTGCAGTCCGCCAGGCCCGATGAGCTGGTGCCGATTGTGCTCGGCGACGAAGACGGGCTGTCCGGCCTGCTGGTGCAAAGTTATGGCGGCAAGGATGGCTACCTGGTGTGCCAGTTCCAGTCCGCCGCGGTGGAAGCGTGGAAGATCGGCATCGTCCAGGCGCTGATCGCCGAAACTGGTTGTCAAAATGTTTATGAACGTGCCGACAAGCTGATCCGCGAAGGCGAGGGCTTGCATGTGAAGTCGCGCGCGCTGGCCGGCGAAGAGCCGCCGCAGCGGCTGACTGTCACCGAGCGCGGCCGCAGTTTTCCTTACGATATTCGCACGGGATTTGAATATCCGAAATAAATGTTGTTCACCAGCCACTTACATTACGTTAAGCAAATGCAATAGAATCATGCGAACCAATTGGAGAACACAGGCACTATGGAATACTCGCAAATTCGCACCCTGACGTATATCGAGAACGAAGACCATCCGGTCTTTGGCACTCTCGTCGAGCAAATCCTGCACCTGCTGAATTCCAAACTGGTCTTTTCCGACATCCTGATTCACCAGAACAGTCCCTTGCTGCTGCGCCAGCCAAAGGGACTGGTGGCCGTGACCGATTCCCCGATCACGCGCGAAGAGCTGGAAGAATTTTTTGAAGTGGTGGAGCCGAACTGGCGCGAACGCATCCAGGACCGCGCCTTCGACCGCGCCATCGACCTGCATACCGCCCGCATCCGCGCCAACTGCTTCAGCTTCCAGGGCAAGAAACGCCTGGGTTGCGTGATCCGCCGCTTCCCGAAAGAACCGCTGCTGCTGTCCGGCCTGGGCCTGCGCCCGTCGGAAGAAAAGTTCGCGCAACTCTCGAGCGGCCTGGTGCTGATCATCGGCGACACCTGCCAGGGCAAGTCGACCACCATCGCTTCGATGCTGGACGACATCAACAAGACCCGTTCGGGGCACATCATCACCATCGAAGACCCGGTCGAAACGCTGATCCCGCAACGCAAATGCGTGATCACCCAGCGCGAAGTGGGCTTTGACGGCGACGTGGAAACCTTCGACCTGGGCGCCAAGGATGCGCTGCGCGAACGCCCGGACGTGATCGTGATCGGCGAGATCCGCGACGCCGAAACCGCGCACGAAGCGCTGGCGCTGGCTGAATCGGGTCCGCTGGTACTGGCCTCCCTGCACGCACGCTCGACCGAGCTGGGGCTGCAGAAAATGATTCGCCTGCTGGGCAACACCGAACCGCAACGCCAGGCCCTGGCCCACGCGCTGCGCGGCGTGCTGTGCCAGGCCCTGATGCCAGCGATGGATGGCGACCGCTACTACCTGGCCACCGAAAGCCTGACCGTCAATCCGGAAGTCGCCGCCGTGATCGAAAACGGCAATGTGGCCGACCTGCGCAACGTCATGGAACGCAAGTCCGCGCCAGGCTGTTACACGATGAACGAATGCCTGCGCAAGCTGCTGGCCGAAAAGAAGGTCAGCATCGAAGACGCCCGCCACGCCACTACCGACCGCCTGGGCTTCGCCGACATGCTTTAACCACAGCCCAGCTTGTGTCACACCCTGGGGTCACACCCCAAACGTGACACGGGCTCAAGCGATAACGGATGGGCTCGTGTCACACTTGGGGTGTGACCCCAAGGTGTGACACGGACTGATCTGTAGCTATTCCAAGGGTACGTTGCGGTAGCGGTTGACGGTGGTGCTTTCCACCGGCGGGGCGTTGTTGCCCCATGCTGCGCGCAGGTAGGACACTACTTGGGCTACTTCCACATCATTCAGTGAATGGCTGAACGGCGGCATGCCGTAGGGGCGGGGATTGCCTGCCGTGCCGGGGGCGAAGCCGCCATTCAGTACGATGCGGATCGGGTTCACGGCTTCATCCATCGTCAGCGCACGGTTGCCGGCCAGCGGCGGGTAGTGCGGGGCGATGCCTTCGCCATTTTCGCCGTGGCAGTCCAGGCACGCCTTGCTGTAGATTTTCTCGCCGGCTGCCAGCCAGGCGGCGGCTTCGGGTTGCTTGGAGCGTTCATACGGCTCGCGATTGCCGCTTTCGTTCGGTAGCGACTTCAGATACACGGCCATGGCACGCGCGTCTTCATCGCTCAGGTGCTGCAGGCTTTCGCGCACCACTTCCGCCATCGGGCCGAATACGGTGGCGCGCCGGGAAATGCCTGTCTTCAGCAAGTCGGTAATGTCTTTGACTTCCCAGTCGCCCAGGCCGGCCTCGCGGTCCGAGGTGAGCGATGGCGCGTACCAGCCCAGCATCGGAATCAGGCCGCCCGACAGGCCTTTGTCGCTGGCGCCCAGGGCATTGCGTTCACTGTGGCAGGCAATGCAGTGGCCGGGGCCTTGCACCAGGTAGGCGCCGCGGTTCCATTCGGCGGATTTGCTGGCGTCTGGCGCGTAGACGGCGGGCTTGAAGTACAGTGCGCGCCATACGGCCAGCATGGCTTGCTGGTTATACGGGAAGCGCAGCGTGTGCGGCTGGCTGGCCTGCTTTACCGGCGCGATGGTCTGGAAGTAGGCATACATCGCGTCCGAGTCGTCGCGTGTCATCGCGGTGTAGTTCGTGTACGGGAAGGCGGGATACAGCAGGCGGCCATCCTTGGCCTTGCCGTTGTGCAGGGCGTTCCAGAAATCGTCGGCTGTCCAGTTGCCGATACCGGTTTCCTTGTCGGGCGTGATATTGGGCGAGATCACGTTGCCGAACGGTGTTTGCAGTGCGCGGCCGCCGGCAAACGCGGCGCCGCCGCGCGTGGTGTGGCATGCCATGCAGTCGGCCGCCTTGGCGAGGTAGGCGCCGCGTGCCACTTTTTCCGCGATCGGCATGTTTTTCGAGGCCTCGCTTGGCGCGGGGCCGGTATCGTGCTTGGGCCAGATGAAGCCGACCACGGCAACAATCAGCAGCAGCGGTACGGCGATGGCGATTTTCGTATTGCGGTTCATGATCTGGTCTTTTATTTGGGGATGCCGCCGCACTCCATCGGCAATGGCTTGGGCAGGGAGGCCGCGGGGCGCGCGTTGGGATCGGCCGGTTGCGCGGCGAGCCAGCCGGAAACGGCTGCGACGTCGGATTCGCTCAGGCGGTTGGCCACTTCGGCCATGCAGTCCGGCGTGTGCGCCTTGCGCTTCTGGTTGCGCCAGGCGCCGAACTGGGCGTTGATGTAGTCGCGCGGCAGGCCGATCAAACCGGGGATGGCGGGGGCGACACCGGTCATCGCATCGCCGTGGCAGGCCACGCAGGCCGGCACTTTGCGTGACGGGTCGCCTTGGTGAACGAGTACGCGGCCACGCTCGATCATTTGCGGCGTGGCGCTGGTGGCGGCCGGTGGCGGGTAGGGGGCGTGCTGTTCGGAAAAGTACTGTGCGATTTCGCGCAGGTAGGCGTCCGGCAGTTGTTCGACCATATAGGTCATCATCGGGTATTGGCGGCGGCCTTCCTTGAAGTTCAGCAGCTGGTTGTACAGGTAGCCTGCGGGCTTGCCGGCGATGCGCGGGAAGAAGGCGTCGCCCTGCTCATTGGCCTTGTGGCAGGCGATGCAGGCCGCCACGCGCTGCTCTACGGTGTCCGGCAGGCTGGACGGGGCAGCCATGGCGGAGGTAGCCACAAGTGCGGCGCCTAATGAGAGAATGCGTAGGAGAAGTCGCATGATGAATCCGTTTTTCTTGTGATGGGTCAAGGATACGCCTGCAAGGCAGAGAATAACAGGCTCAGAATGGCCACCGAATGAGGGTATCAGTTTGAAGCTTTACGAGGCGCTGGCCGATGAATTGGCGGATTTGATGGCTTCCGGCGTGTTGCGGCCGGGCGAGAAGCTGCCTTCGGTGCGGCAGCAGCAGGAGCGGCGCGGTGTCAGCCCATCCACCGTGTTCCAGGCGTATTACCAGCTCGAGGCGCGCGGCCTGATCGAGTCGCGCCCGCGTTCGGGCTATTACGTTGCTTCGCGGCGCTTGATTGCGAGCCCGGAACCGGAAGTGTCGCGGCCCGATGCGGCGTCTACGCTGGTCGACGTCAGTGAGCTGGTGTTCCAGGTTCTGGAGGCCAGCCGCGCGCCCGGCGTTGTGCCTTTCGGTTCCGCCTTCCCCAGTCCCTTGCTGTTCCCGCTCGATAAGCTGGGCCGCGCGGTCACGGCCAGCATGCGCCATATCGATCCGTGGAGCACGATTGCCGACCTGCCGCCGGGGAACGGCGAACTGCGGCGCCAGATCTCCTTGCGCTATCAGCTGGATGGATTGCAGGTGTCGCCTGAGGATATCGTCATCACCAATGGCGCGCTGGAAGCGTTGAATCTTTGCCTGCAGGCGGTGGCGCGGCCGGGCGATACGGTGCTGGTGGAGTCGCCCAGCTTCTACGCGGCCCTGCAGGCACTGGAACGCGTCGGCTTGAAGGCGGTTGAGGTGGCGACGCATCCGCGCGAGGGGATCGACCTGGGGGCGCTGGCGACAGCGATCGAACAGCATAAGCCGAGTGCTTGCTGGCTGATGACGAGCTTCCAGAATCCGCTGGGCAGCCTGATGCCGCCCGAGAAGAAGCAGGCCCTGGTCGACCTGCTGGCGGCGCATGAGGTGCCGCTGATTGAGGACGACGTGTACGGCGAGCTGTATTTTGGAACGCAACGACCGGCATTGGCCAAGCGCTTCGACAGCAAGGGCCTCGTCATGCATTGCAGCTCGTTCTCGAAGTGCCTGGCGCCGGGTTTTCGGGTTGGCTGGGCGGCGGCGGGACGTTTTGCGCGGCAGGTCGAGCGGCTCAAGTTGACGACGTCGCTGTCGGCGGCGATGCCGTCGCAGCTGGCGCTGGCGGAGTATCTGGGGCAGGGCGGCTATGAGCGCCATTTGCGCCAGCTGCGCGGTGCATTGGCGGGGCAACAGCAGCAGATGCTGGCGGCGATTGAGGCGCATTTCCCGGCGGGGACGCGGGTGACGCAGCCGCAGGGGGGATACTTTTTGTGGGTGGTGCTGCCGGAATCAGTGGATGCGCTGGAGTTGCATCGGCTGGCGCAGGGGCAGGGCATCAGTATTGCGCCGGGGCCGATGTTCAGTGCGAAGCGAGGGTTTCGTAATTGTGTTCGGCTGAATTACGGGCATGTTTGGGATCAGCGGCAGGCGGACGCGATTGCTGTGCTGGGGATGCTTGCGAAAACCGGCAAACCAGCCGGATTGGCCGTCCCGTCTGACCCGCAGGGTCAGACACTGTTACGCGGCGGTCGCTGGCCAGGTGTCTGACCCTGCGGGTCAGACGGGACGGCCAATCCGGCCGGTTTACCGGTTTTGGGGCGCTTGGGCGGCTTGATCGGCGGCAGCACGTTGCCGATACCGATCCAATGGCGGTACACGCGCAGCGCGACCTGCGCATCGTCTGCCGCGTACAGGATCTGCTTTTCATTGAGCCGCGGCGTGGCCCAGTTGGTGGTCGAGATCTTCTTGGACTTGGTCAGCGCCTGGCCGAAATACTTGGCGACCGCGCTCTTGGCGCCCAGGTCGTTCTTCTGGCCCGGCACGCGCAGCACCACCCCCAGGTCGACCACCTTCAGCGGCTCGATCCCCAACTTGGCGCGCACCCGCTTGATATCGTCGGACAGGCCGAAACCGATCTTCAGCGTCATGTCCGATTCGAGGATGGCCTTGACCGTGGCCAGGTGGGGAAATGCATCGCCAACCTGGAACAGCCAGGCATGACGGTCGTCGGCGAACTGGATCAGGTGCGGCCCGTCCGAGCTTTCGCCTTTGACGAAGGTGGGTTTTGATTCGGTGTCGAAACCGATTGCGTCCGCCGCCAGCAGGGCTGCGCGCGCAGCCTCCGCATCGGCGGCGGTTTTCACGAGCCTGACATCGGCCAGCCGGATGCCTTCATAGGGAGGCAGTTCGGCAGTGGCTTCTTGCGCCTCGCTCATTTACTTCTTGGAGAACTTGGCGGTCAGCGCCTGCAGTTTCTCGGCGCGGCGGCGTTCGGCTTCCTGGGCGGCTGCTGCTTCGCGTTCCGCAGCGCGTTCGGCCTTGCGGCGTTCCACTTCTTTCTTGTAGCGTTCCGCCAGGGTTTCCTTGGCGTGCTTGCGGTGTTCGTCGGTGACTTCGGCGCCGGTGCTGCCATCCAGGTTGTAGCGGACGGTGGCTTTTTCCATCACGCGCAGGTAGCGCTGCGAGGAAGTGTGGATGCCCAGGGCTGCGCGCATCAGCTTGCGGTTAAGTTCCGGCATCGCGGCGATGAGCTGCTTGTCGATGCCGATCGACAGCGGCAGGCTGTCGCGGAACGGGGCATACTGTTGCTGCAGTTGCTTGAGCAGGGCGCGAGCGGAATTGGGGGCGGCAGGTGCGGCGGCCTGGCCTTCGGCCGGCTGCTGAGGGGTAGTGCTAGTGTTCATCGACTTCATAGGTTAATCAAGAGCCGCCAGCATACCACGATGCAGCTCCCCGGCGCATTGTGTTTTAGCTCATGATGTGGTTTTGATATCGAATTAATGGGTGCGGTCAGGCCCGAAACCTTGTATAATGACAGACGCACCAAATGCAGGACGGTGCGAATTCAGTTTGGTAAAGAGTTTTCGGCCGGGGCCGCGCTGCCCTGTGAAGTCCAGTTCCAGGGCATGTGCCCTCTCTAATCACTGAATCATCGGAATCGAGCCCGGTCATGCGGGCTTTTTCTTTTCCCGATTATCCCTGAAACCGGGCCATCGCGAGCCTTCGATAAGTGCACTTCCGGGTGTGCTGAGAGAGATATTGAATGACGAAACCTAAGACCCTGACGTTGTCCGCCAAGAAATCCACTGGCTCCTCCACTACCAGCGCCTCGTTGGCCGTGCCGAAAACCAGCCTTTCGTATGTGATCGACAACGCTCAAGAGGAAGCAGGAAAAGTCACGGTCGTCAAGAAATCCCGCCGTCTGGCTGCCGTGCCGGTCGCTGAGGCGCCGGTGGAAGCCGTTGCCGAAGACGCAGTCGTCAAGACCCGTGCCCGCAAGACCGCTGCCGCCAAGCCGGTGTCGCTGGCTGCCGTCGCTGAAGAAGCGCCGGTGGCGGCGCCTGCAAAGCGCGGCCGCAAACCGAAGGCTGCCGAACCGGCGCCAGTGGTCGTGACCAGCGGCCCGGCCGCCGTGACCGAAGTGCGCGACGCCGCCGTGCTGGCATCGATCGACACCTCCGGCTACCTGCTGCCGCAAGTGAAAGTGCCGGGCCGCCGCGGCCGCAAGCCGAGCGAGT
>JBCNOX010000222.1:0-7733 GCA_039593645.1 Pseudoduganella sp. | reverse complement strand
CGTTGGCCAGTGCAATGTAGGCGTCGATGTTTTCGAAGAATTTCTGGTCGTCGTTCTGCTGCTGTTGGGTTGCTTGTTCGCTCATGATTTACTACCAATAAGTTGATACTAGGGGTGGGCATCGTGACACAGGAAGCGCGTTGCTGCAATAAAAAACCGGGCTTTTGCCCGGTTTGTTGTCAGCTCGCTATGAAGCGCTCTGGGATTTCGATGCCGCCGCTATTGGCAGCTTCCGCATAGGCCTTCAGTTCATTGATCGCGGCATCCAGGTGCTCCTTGTTGGGGTTTTCCTGGAAACCTTTGATGCGCTCGTTGATCGTGGCGATTTTTCTGCTCCATTCGAGCCGATCGACCTTGCTCATACAACCTCCCACTTTAATTTTGGTTCTCGAGAAGGTCAGTATCCGGCAGCCAGTCGATGGGGCACCGTGCGCTAGCGCACATACGCTGCCGCGCACGCTTAAGGTGCAGTTAACGCCTGGCGACGCCGCGCAGGAACAGGTCGATGCCCTGTTCGATTTCCTCCGGCGTGGTGGCCACGCCGCAGCGCGAATCGAACAGGAAGCGGCGCAACTGGTCGCCCATCAGGCAGTTCATCAGGTGGATCGCCAGCCGCTCCGGCGGTGCGCTGGTGTCGAGTTGGGCCGCGATGTCCGGCCGCGCGAAATAGCGCGCCAGCAGCTCGCGTGTCTGCCGTGGACCCGCATCCCAGAACGCTTCGGCCAGGTCGGGATTGGCATGGGCTTCCGCCACGACGATCTGGTACAGCGCGGTCGCTTCGGGCGTGCTCACCAGGCGGTGGAAGCGCAGGCCGAATTCCATCAGCGTGTCGCGGACAGGGCGGTGCACGGTCTCCATGCCGGAGGGGTCGAAAGCGCCGGCGCGGTAGCGCAGCAGGATAGCCTTCAGCAGGCCGGCCTTGCCGCCGAATTTCACATAGATGGTGCGCACGGCAACCCGTGCTTCCTTGGCAATCGCCTCCAGGCTGACCTTGCCGTAACCCTTCTCCAGGATCAGGCGCGCAGCCGTATCCAGCAGGTCATTCAGGCGGGCCTCGGCCTCGGCTGCCTTGGGGCGGCCGGCTTTGACTGGCTCAGGAACTTGTTCAACAGACATGATTGAAAACCGTACGTAATGCCCGAAGGCTATCAGATAGCCCTCACTTTATGCCAATTAAAAATGAAATGCAACCGTTTCATTTCTTGACTTTGTTCATTGATTGACCAATAATGCACACGACTCATTTCATTTTCAGGGAGTTTCCCACCATGTCCCAGCACAACCCAGCCGAACAAAAAGTGCTCAGCGCCGTGCCAGAAGCCGCGCCAACTGCCACTCCGGCAGCCACTCCTCCAAACCGTCGCGTGCTCGTCATCGCTGGCCTGATCGCCCTGGCAGCCCTGGCTGCGGGCGGCCGCATGTGGTACCGCAGCCATCATTACGTGGAGACGGAAAACGCCTACGTGGCCGGCCACGTGCATCCGGTGTCTTCGCGCATTTCGGGCGTGGTGACCAAGGTGCTGGTGGACGACAACCAGCTCGTGAAAGCGGGCGACGTGATCGCCGAACTCGATCCCTTCGACCAGCAGGTGAAGGTAGAGCAGATCCAGGCGCAGATCGCCAGCGTGCAGCAGCAAGTCCTGCAGGCCGACGCCCAGATCGCGCAAGTGAATGCACAGGCCAGCGCCGCCGCCGCGCAAGTGGCCCAGGCCCAAGCCAACCAGCTGCGCGCCACGCAGGACGCCGAGCGTTACGGCCAGCTGTATACCAGCCAGATGAAGGCGGTATCGAAAGCCGAACTGGATGCCGCCAACGCAGCCCGCGCCAGCGCCACCGCCGACGTGGCTGCACGCAAGGACAGCGCCGCCGCGGCGAAGGCGCAAATTGGTGCCGCCACCTCCGCACGTGAAGTGCTGAAGGCGCAAGTGAAGGTGCTGCAAGTGCAGTTGAAAGACGCGCAGCAGCAACTGGCGTACAACCGCATCGTCGCCCCGGTCGATGGCCGCGTCGGCAAGCGCTCCCTGGAAGTCGGCCAGCGCGTTCAGCCAGGCCAGCAACTGGTGGCCCTGGTGCAGGACAATGTGTGGGTGACGGCCAACTTCAAGGAAACCCAGCTCGCCGACATGCGCGTGGGCCAGGAAGTGAACCTGACCATCGACGCGCTGCCTGGCAAGGAACTGACCGGCCGTGTCGACTCGTTCTCGCCAGCCTCCGGCGCGCAGTTTGCGTTGCTGCCGGCCGATAACGCGACCGGCAACTTCACGAAGATCGTGCAGCGCGTGCCGGTCAAGATCACCTTCAAGCCGGAAGACCTGAAAGCCTACGAAGGCCGCCTGGTGCCGGGCATGTCGGCCATCGCTGAAGTCAGCATCAAATCGAACACCCAAGCGAACGCAAAATGAGTGCCCCAATGACGGTGCCTGAAGGCCGGGTATCCGGCCGCACCTGGATCGCAGTCGCCGCCGGCATGCTGGGTGCCTTCATGGCGGTGCTGGACATCCAGATCACCAACTCCTCGCTGCGCGACATCCTTGGCGCGCTGAACGCCACGCAGGAAGAGGGCTCCTGGATTTCGACTGCCTACCTGGTGGCCGAGATCATCGTGATCCCGCTGACCGCGCTGCTGACGCGGACCTTCGGCATGCGCGGCTACATGATGGGCACCACCGCCTTGTTCCTGGTGTTCTCGACCCTGTGCGGCGCGGCGTGGAACCTGCAAAGCATGATCCTGTTCCGCATGATGCAGGGCTTTACCGGCGGCGCCCTGATCCCGATGGCGATGACGCTGGTGATGGCCAAGCTGCCGCCGTCCAAGCGCGCAGTCGGCATGGCCATCTTCGGCCTGACCGCAACGCTGGCGCCTTCCATGGGCCCGACCCTGGGCGGCTACCTGAGCGAACTGTATGGCTGGCCTTCGATCTTCTACATCAACTGGGTGCCGGGCATCCTGCTGATCGCCGGCGTGGCGTATGGCCTCGATCATGAAGAGCGCAAGCTAAGTGAATTGTTCAACGCCGACTGGCTGGGCATCGCCTTCATGGCGCTGGGCCTGGGCTGCCTGACCATCTTCCTGGAAGAGGGCAACAGCAAGGACTGGTTCGAGTCCGGCTTCATCATCGCGTTTGCCGGCCTGGCGATCGTCGGCTTGCTCGGCTGGGTCGTCACCAGCGCGATGCGGCCGCATCCCTTCGTCAACCTGGGCCTGTTCGCACAGCGTAACTTCCTGGTGGCGTCGGCGCTGGCGGCCGTGATGGGCATGGGCCTGTATGGCTCGTCCTTCCTGCTGCCGCTGTACCTGGGCCAGATTGCCGGCTACTCGCCGATGCAGATCGGTGAAGTGATCATGTGGGCTGGCTTGCCGCAGCTGTTCATCATGCCGTTCGCAGCCAAGCTGTCGATGAAGGTGGACAACCGCATCCTGTGCTCGATCGGCCTGGGGCTGTTTGGCGTGTCCTGCATCATGAACGCCTATATGGACGCAAGCACCGGCTACGACCAGCTGCTGGTATCGCAGGTGGTGCGCGCGCTGGGCCAGCCTTTCGTGATGCTGACGCTGTCGAACTTCGCGATGAACGGCATTGCACCGAAGGATACCGCGTCGGCATCGAGCCTGTTCAACATGATCCGTAACCTGGGCGGTTCGATCGGCATCGCCCTGCTGGCAACCCAGCTGACGCAGCGTGAACACTTCCACTCGGCCCGCTTGGGCGAGGCAGTGAGCAGCTTCTCGGCCGCGACCCAGCTGCGCCTGGACCAGTTGACGCAGAACTTCATCAGCAAAGGCTTCGACCCCATCACGGCGTCGGACAAGGCGCTGAAGGCGGTGGATGGCATCGTGCGGCGCGAGTCCTTCGTGATGGCCTACAACGACGGCTTTCTGATCGTGGGCGGCATCCTGCTGTCCTGCATCCTGATCCTGTGGCTGTCCGACAAAGTGAAGTCCCCTTCGGGCGGCGGCGCTGGTGCGCACTAAAAAGAATAGAGGTAAGAGTATGAACATCAAGATGATTGCAATGGCAGTTGGCGCAGCGGCGGTATTGGCCGGCTGCGGCACCGTAGGCAGCGACTTCAAGGCGCCTGCCGGAATGCAGGAACAGGCCTTCCGCCACGCACCGCAAGGCGCGGCGAGCGAAGCCCAACTGCCGGCGCAGTGGTGGACCGTGTTCAGCGACGACACGCTGAACCGGCTTGAACACCAGGCCCTGCGCGACAGCCCGACCGTGAAGGCGGCGGCGCAGCGCCTGTTCCAGGCCGAAGCGCAACTGGGACTGGCGAAAGCCAGCCAGCTGCCATCCGTGACGCTGAGCACCGGCGTATCGAATTCGCGCACCTCGGCCAATACCTCGCAAGGTATCGCCCTGGGCCACCGCTCGATCCACGGCAACAACTACTCGGTCGCCGCAGGCTTCTCGTATGAGCTGGACCTGTTCGGCCGCGTGCGCCGCGCCGTGGAATCGGCCGACGCGCAAGCGCTGGCGGCCAGCCATGACCGCGATGGCGTACTGTTGCTGCTGTCGTCGCAGATCGCCACCACCTACTGGCAATTGCGCGGGCTGGATGCCGAAATGGCGATCCTGCGCGGCGCCCTGGCCACCCGCAAGGAGACCGAGGAATTGGTGAATGCCCGCTTCAACGCCGGCCTGTCGAATGAACTGGACACCTCGCGTGCCCGCATCGAACGCGCCAACGCCGAAGCCGACCTGGAAGAAGTGCAACGCCAGCGCAACACCCTGGAACATGCGCTGGCAGTGTTGGTGGGCGCATCGCCATCGTCGATGCAACTGGAGCCGGCAACGGCGACTGACCTGCCTGCACCGCCAGCGATTCCAGCCGGCGTGCCCGCCAACCTGCTGGCCCACCGTCCCGACCTGGCTGCCAGCGTAGCCACGCTGCGTGCGACCAATGCCAACGTCGGCGTGGCTGAAGGCGCGTTCTACCCATCGGTCAGCCTGACCGGCAACTTCGGCTACGCCTCGGAAAGCCTGAGCGACATCAGCAAAGGCGGCTCGCGCGTCTTCAGCTTCGGTCCGCTGGCGCTGTCGCTGCCGATCTTTGACGGTGGCCGCAACCAGTCCAACCTGACGGTTGCCAAAGCCCGCTACGAAGAAGCGGTTGCCAACCACGAAGGCAAGCTGCTGACCGCCCTGCGTGAGGTAGAGGACGCGCTGTCCGACGTGCAGCAGCGCACGCAGCAAGGCAAGGTCCAGGCGACTTCGCGCGAAGCCGCCGCCCGCGCCTACGACGTGGCCCGCGCCCGTTACGAGCGCGGCATCAGCACCTACCTCGACGTCACCGACGCCCAGCGCAGCGCCCTCGCCGCCGACCGCGCCGCCGTGCAAATCAACACCCAGCGCATGCTGGCCACCGTCAGCTTCGCCCGCGCCCTGGGCGGCGGCTGGCAAGCCCCTTAACGCATAAAAGTCGGGGTCAGCTCCGGCAATCGGACATTTCGCTTCGCGAAATGTCCGATTGCCGGAGCTGACCCCGACTTTTTAATTGGTAGGGCCGAGGCGGGAGAGCATGAAGTCGATGAAGCTGGTCAGCTTGGGTGTCGGCTGCCGGTCGCGCGGGTAGAGCAGGTGCATGGGGCGCGGGGTGGGCAGGTAGTCGTCCAGCACGCGCACCAGGCGGCCGGCGGCGATGTCTTGCGCCAGCGCTGTTTCGGCTTGCATGATCAGGCCGAAGCCTTTCAGTGCTGCCTGTTTCAGCGCATAGCTGTTGTTGGCGCGCAGCCGGCTCAGGGGAATGTGGCGCGCGTCTTTGACTCCCTTCAGGCGCCAGCGCGCTTGCGGCACCCAGCCGCTGAATTCCAGGCATTCGTGCTGCGCGAGGTCGGCGGGTACTTGCGGCATGCCTCGCCGTTCCAGGTACTCTGGTGAGCCGCAAATCACCACGCCATACGGCCGCAATGGCCGCGCCACCAGCGACGAATCTTCCAGCGTGCCAATGCGCACGGCGACGTCGAATCCTTCTTCCACCATATCGATCATGCGGTCGTTCAGGCTCAGGTCCACGCTGACCTCAGGGTACATTTCGAGGTAGTCGGGGAGCATGGGGCTGAGCCACTCCATGCCGAACGATACCGCTGCAGTCACCTTCAATACGCCGCGCGGCGCCAGACGCATGGTTTCGGCCAGACTTTCTGCGGCGCCGATCTGCGCCAGGATGGCGCGGCATTGCTCGGCATACTGGCGGCCGATTTCGGTCAGCGATTGACGCCGGGTGGTACGCGTCAGCAGGGCAGCGCCGAGGCGCTGTTCCAGTTCGCGCACGTGCTTGCCCACCATGACGGCGGAAATGCCGAAACGTTCGGCTGCTGCCGTGAAGCTGCCGGTGTCGACGGCGGCGACAAAGACTTCCATGCTGCGTAGCTTGTCCATTGCTAACCTTGAGTTTGTAATTATATAAATGATAGCTCATTTATTCCTTTGGTGACGGAGCGCATACTGGCTTCACTTCGAAACCCAACAGGAGAAATCAAATGAAAAAGATCATCGTTATCGGCGCATCGGGCACCATCGGCAAGGCCATCGTGGAACAACTGGGCCTGCGCCATGAAGTGATCACCGTGGGTCGCAACAGTGGCCAGTACCAGGTCAAGATCGAGGACCCGGCCTCGGTGCAGGCGCTGTTCGAGAAAGTCGGCAAGGTGGATGGCGTGGTGGTGGCGGCTGGCGACGCGCATTTCGGCGCGCTGCAGGAAATGACCGCCGAGCAGTTCTACATCGGACTCAACTCCAAGCTGATGGGCCAGGTGAACGTAGCGCTGGCTGCGCAGAAGTACCTGAACGACGGCGGTTCGATCACCCTCACCAGCGGCAGCCTGTCCCACAACCCTATTCGCTACGGCGTCAATGCCAGCACCGTCAACGCCGCGATCGACGGCTTCGTCCTTGGCGCCGCCGTTGAGATGCCGCGCGGCCTGCGCATCAACTCCGTCAGCCCGACCCTGGTCGACGAGTCGGTCGACGTGTACGGTGCATATTTCTACGGCATGGAAACCGTGCCGGTGAAGCGCGCGGCACTGGCCTACAGCCGCAGCGTAGAGGGCGCGGAAAACGGCAAGACCTACCGCGTGTGGTAATGCGTACGGTCCTGGTAATAGGCGGCACCGGCACCATCGGCAGCGCCGTGGTGCGGGAGCTGGGCAAGCGTCATCGCGTGATCACCGCTGGCCGCAGCAGCGGCGAGCACCGTGTGGCGATCGAGGATATCGCTTCGGTGCGGTCACTGTTCGCGGAAGCGGGCCAGGTAGATCATGTAGTGGTGGCTGCCGGTGCGCTCCACGTCGGACCGCTGGAAGAAATGACGCACGCGCAGTTCCGCATCGGCCTGGATTCGAAGCTGATGGGGCAGGTGAACGTTGCCCTGGTCGCACAGCACGCGCTGAGCGACGGCGGCTCGATCACGCTCACGAGCGGCGTGGATGCGCATAATCCGCTGCGTGGTTGCGCCAACACGGTCACCGTCAACAACGGCATCGAGGGCTTTGCCCGTGGCGCGGCGGTGGAACTGGGGCGCGGCTTGCGCATCAACGTGGTCAATCCTTCGCTGCTGGAGGCGTCGGCGGAAAAGTTCGAGTCGCTGTTTTATGGCTTTGAACCGGTTCCGGCCAGCCGTGTGGCGCGCGCCTACAGCCGTTGCGTGGAAGGCGCAGAAACCGGAAAAACTTACCGCGCCTGGTAGACGCAGGCATACAATGTGGCCTTCCTTTTAACTGTAGAGAAAAGGCC
>JBCNOX010000221.1:0-7773 GCA_039593645.1 Pseudoduganella sp. | reverse complement strand
CGGTATCGACACGCTGTCCGATAAAGGCAAACAGAACATGCACCTGACCGGACGTACCTTCGTCCCAGAGTCGAAATACACCAACCTGTCGCTGTTCACGCAGGGTGAATTCAAGGTGTTCGACACCCTGGCCGTGCATGCCGGCGTGCGCCGCGAAAACGCCGACCTGAAGGTGGACAGCTACCGCACGCTGGCCGCCTACAAGAACACCTTCGTCGAAGGCGGCAAGATCAAGTTCAACGAAACGCTGGCCAATGCCGGCCTGGTGCTCACGCCGGTCAAGGACGTGACCGTGTATGCCAGCTATTCCGAAGGCTTCGGGCTGCCGGACATCGGCCGCACCCTGCGCTCGATCAATACGCCGGGCCAGAGCATCAGCAAAATGCGCAACCTGGAACCTATCCTGACCGAAGGCATCGAACTCGGCACCCGGGTGCGCAAGGGCGACTGGGACCTGGACGCCGCCTACTTCCGCTCCGACTCCGACTTCGGCGCCCGCGTGGTATCGGTCGGTGGCGTATTCATGATGTCACGCGAGAAGACCCGCCTGGAAGGCTACGATGCCAGCGCCACCTACCGCTTCAGCAAAGCGCACCGCGCCAGCATGGCCTACGCCTATACCAAGGGCCGCTACGACAGCAACGGCGACGGCAGCCTGGATGCCCAGCTCGACGGCCTGAACGTGGCGCCGAACCGCCTGATCGCCAGCTGGAGCGCCAACTGGAGCGACAAGCTGTCCTCCTACGTCCAGGTGCAACACGCCTTCAACCAGAGCTTCGACGATCCGGCCAAGGAGTTCAGCGGCTATACGCTGACTGACGCCTCCCTCAGCTACAAGCTCGATAAAGGTGCGCTGCGCGTCGGCATTGCCAACCTATTCGACAAGCAGTACATCACCTACTACTCGCAAAGCGCCCTGGTGGAACCGGCCCGCTACTTCGCAGGCCGGGGACGCAGCGTTACCCTGGGCTATTCGCTGGGCTTCTAGGCGACGCGCACCGTGCCGGTCTTCTGGCTCGCCCAGTAACCGTAGTCGACGTGGATGTTTTCCATCAGCTCAAACAGGCTGGTGGCCTGGTCGGTCAGCAACAGCGTCCACTGCGAGAAGAAGTTGCCCTGCTTCTCAGCCATCTTGGACATGGTGTTGGCGTGGCGGATCAGGGCGAAGTCCTCGGCCAGGATGGCACACCCCTTGCGCCATTCGAGGTTCTGCTGATGCAGCCGCTGCATGACGGCACCCTGCAGCTGAACCCATTCGCTCCAGACCTGCGGGTCGGCAAGCCGGCTTGCCAGGCCGGCCGACAGCACGCTGTTATGCAGCAAACGCGCGGCCTGCCGCTGCACCAGCGTGTGGGCCTTCATCGAATTGACCAGCGGCGCCAGCGCCCTGGCCGCTGGCGGTTCGCGCAAGGCAGGAACGCCGGGCTTATCGATCGTTCTCATTCCGACGGAAACGGGAAGTTTGCTCATATCGTTCTCCAGAGGGGCTTAAGCACAGAGCCGGTCGAGCATGGCGTGGATCGCCTTGATCTGCACCGCTTCGCGCGAGTAGTAGTCGGGGGCTTGCGGGTTCGAGCTGGTGTAGCCCCACCAGTCCCAGCATCCGTCCGGGTTCTGGACAGTATCGTTATCCGTTCCCTCGGCCTGGGGATAGAGCACGATGATGTCGTTGCTCTCGGCGATGTGGTTGTAGCCCGTGGTGGTGAAATAGCGGTTGCCGTAAGGCGGCTGGTTGGCGATATCGGCGCGTCCGTTGACGTAGTCGGTGTAGTTGTAGCCTTGCTTGCAGCCGTGCAGCGCAATGTGCACGCGCGGCTCCTTCACGCGTCCTGCCGCAACGTTCGAGGGAATGTAGATATAGCCGAACTGGCTCATGCTGGCCCGGTCCCACGCATCGGCAATAAACTCAGTCTGGTCGAAACGCAGCAGTTGCCCTGCCAGGCTGTCCGCCGCCGGCTGCAAATCGCTGTAGATGTGGCGCAGGATGTCGTGCGATTGCATGAAGCCGCCGTTGTTGATGTATGGCGGCTGGTTGGTGGACAGGTCGGAATCTTCGGGGTTGTCGGTAATGATGCTATGCCCGGCGGGCACGCTGTCGACATAACGGATATTGGCGGGCTTCACGCCCAGCAGCTCATAGAAATTGCGCGTCCGCGCTACCACGTCCGAATCCACCACGTCATCCGCGCTGCCGGTAAAGATGTAGAGGCGGTCATCTGCCAGGTTGGTCACCGCGTCGATCTTCCCTGCCCTGGCGGTGTCCTGGGCCATCTCCGCCAGCTTCTGCGCGTCCGGCGAAACCTGCGGGATCAGAGGGTTCATGCAGATATAGAGCGAATTCTCGATGCAAGCGTCTTCCGCGGTCATCATGTCGCCCGGCCGGAAGATCTCGGCACAGCGGAACGGCCCGCCCGCAATAATGCCCGCGCCGGCAAAGCTCGCCGAGTGGGCCAGGTGAAGCTGCACCGTCATGAAGGCTCCGGATGACAAGCCGGAGATCGAGTTGTTACGCCTGGATGCCTTGTACGAACCGAGTTGGACGACTTTGCTGCTGGAGCTTGCGATCATGCTGAGCCTCCTGGTAAGCAGTTAGTGGATGGAACGCGGGGAACGCCACGAGAGCGTCCAGCGACTATATCGTCGCGAGGATCGTCGGCAATTGAGCTTGCGCAAACCAGCTTAGCAGCGGAACGGCCGGGAAAGTTCGCGCATTGTCACGAATGGGCTATCGGCGCACATGAACTTTTTTCACGGAGGGATGTCTAATCTCAAATCCCTTCCGTCAGGCGTGGGTCAGAGTTGAAGCTCACGCACGGGAGGGTAAGATGGACTATGAAGCACGCTTAGCGAGGACTGAAGCATAATGGAAACCAACCGGCAAGACATTGATCGCCTGCATGCTGCCGTCTCTGAACTAAGAAAGCTGATCCTGGAGCGAACGGATCGGCTCCAGGCTGAGTTCGACGAAGGGTTCGAGGAGCTACGTCGCGAGGCCAGTATCAATCAGCGATGGATGATCGGGCTTACGCTCGTCAACACAACAATGATTCTTGGCCTCGGCGGCAAACTGTTTGGCGTGTACTGAGCACCGGGGTCTTATTGCGAGCTGGAAGGCTTGCGGTATCCCGATTCCATCCAGGCAGTCGCACTCGCGACACTCAGCTTGAAATTCGGCGCCACCCGCACTTGCGCCTGTTCTTCGCCGAACGGGTCGAACGCAGTCAGGGTCGCATAGGGATCGTCTTCATCCGGCGTGATGTCGAGGTTGACGGTAATGTAGGCAGCGCCTTCGGTATGTACCCGCACACTGCGGTGAAGTTGTGCATGCAGCTGCTGCTCATGGCGACGGATTACTTCGCTGGCAGTCTTGACCAGCGTATTGAAGGCATTGACATCCAGTGGCTTGGGATTCTTCTTGTCGCGGCCCATGGTCCAGGGACCAACCAGTGCCGGCTCCGCCTCGCCATCCTTGATCATCGCCACCGCCCAGCCGTCATCGTCCTCGTTCTTGATGACGCGCGCCGTCCAGCCATTGCCCTGCCAGACGCGGTCTTCCTGCACCAGCACTTCCTCTTCCATCAATTCATCGATCATCGCGGCTCCAATGTTAGCTAGCTGAAAATACTGTGATTATATACAGTTATCTATTTCCAGCAAGTAGCAAAGGATCAGTACCGTCCAGCCTCAAGATCGGCCATGTACTGATCGTACTTGCCGCTTTCCTTCAGCTTGCGTAAACCACGGTTGAAACGTTCGATGTAGCCGGCATTCGCGGCATCGGCGCGCCGCATGATGAGCCGGTATTGAGTGCTGCCGCGGCCAACTGCCGCCACGGTGATGACGGCAGCCTCCTCCGGCTTGAATCTGGTGCGCAAGATATATCGGCCGACGTCAAGACTGGCCGCTACCACGTCAACGCGACCGGCCAACAGTTTGCGCAGGTTCAGTTCTTCGTTGGGCGCGCGGTCGAGGTGAACACCAGGCACGTCTTCGAAACGGTACTCATAGCCCGCCACGCCGCCGATGCGCAGCCCGGCCAGGTCAGCATCCCTGGTCCACTGGAAGTGATAGCCTTTGCGGTGGAAGAACACAGACTGTGCTTCGAGCACAGTATCGCTGGAGAGGAACTCGCGCGCCCGCTCAGTGGCGGCGGGGCCGACGCTCCAGACCAGCGAGCCATTGACCAGCCCACGCTGGGCTTCAGCATAGGCCCGCGGCCAAGGGCGGAACACATATTGGACGGTAATGCCTTCCAGCGCAAAGGCTTCCGACACGATACGAGAAACAATGCCGTAATGTGGCAGTGTCTCGGACAGGTAAGGCAGCCATTCGCCATTACTGAGCGTAATAGTCTCCGCCCGCGCCCATGGTGCGGCGAGTAAGCAAAACAGCAGTGCCTTCCAGTTCATCGCTCAAGCATAACGCACAAACAGGAAGGCGCCGGGATTCTCTTCCTAATCCTTGCCAAGCGCCCACTGCCCTGCCCCGCCAAGCGCGGTTGCCGTCACGACGAGCAACAGGAACAAGGCATGCAGGTTGCCCAGGACTGGCGCACCGTGAATCCAGCCTAGCACGATGGGCAGGCCCACGACCAGGGTCAGCACCGCACTGGCGTACGGCATCAGCAAGCCGATCATGATCAGCGCGCCGCACAGCATTTCGGTCAGGTGCAAAGCCCAATAGCCGGCGCCGTTAAGGGTCGACGGAAAACCGGAATGCCGGAGGGCCTGGAAGCCCATGAGGATCGCCATGCCGCCAATGGCAAGGCGGAGGAAAAAACGGGAAGCATCGAGACGGGTCTTGGAAACTGCCATTGAAATCTCACGAATATTGAAAAAAGAGGCGCAACGAGGCGCCTGAAGCATAGCTTACTTCTTCGAATTGATGATTTGTTTCAGCAGCACGAATACCTCGTGCTGGATGGCCCGCTCATTTTCCTTGAATTCGCGATCGGCCTTGATGTAGGCAGGCTTTTTCAACTCCGCCTGTTCAGCGGGCGTCGGCTTAGGGGTCGTTGGGTAGAGCTGGGCGCCGCTGTTGTAGATGTTGTTCAGGACTTTCTGGCCGTAGCTGGACTGGTAGAAGCGCGTCATCTCGGTCACCGTCTCTGGGCTCAGGAGGCGCGCCACAGGCGTTGCCAGCCCCGAGTAGATGGTTTCCGAGGGCGTTGCGATGACCTTGTCCATCACCCGCTTGCGATCGGCTTCCGATGGGTACTTGCTCATGCCGGCGGTCATGCGCATCATCTTCTCGGCCTGCATCGCCGCCAGCAGGTCGTGTGTCGCCTTCACCTGCCTGGCATCCGGGTTCGGGTTGGCTGCCTGGGCGCTGGTGGCGAGCGAAATGGCAAGCAAGATTGCAGAGATCAACTTCATATCAAATCCTCTTGTTGAGTATGAAAACAAAAAGCCCCGAGTTTCCTCGGGGCTTTTCGCTTGAATCTGGCGGAGGCGGTGGGATTCGAACCCACGATACAGGTTTTGCCCGTATGCTTCCTTAGCAGGGAAGTGCCTTCGGCCACTCGGCCACGCCTCCTCGTTGAACTGTTACTGCGTCAACGCGACCGCAATATTAAAGACCGAGACCGCTTTGGTCAAGGTAATTACCGCAGTTTTTTTGGAAATATTTACTCTTTTTCCAACTCGAACGCTTTGTGCAGTGCACGCACGGCCAGCTCCATGTATTTCTCGTCGATCAGGACGGAAATCTTGATCTCGGAGGTCGAGATCATCATGATGTTGATGCCTTCGGCAGCCAGGGTCTCGAACATCTTCGATGCCACGCCCACGTGCGAGCGCATGCCCACGCCGACCACGGAGATCTTCGACACCTTGGCGTCGCCCACCAGGGTGTGGTGGCCGATCTCGCCCTTCTCGTTGTGCAGCACGTCCAGCGCTTTCTGGTAATCGTTGCGCGACACCGTGAAGGTGAAGTCGGTCTTGCCGTCGACGGCCTGATTCTGGATGATCATGTCGACTTCGATATTGGCCTCGGCGATCGGGCCCAGGATGTGGAATGCCACGCCCGGACGGTCTGGCACGCCCAGAACGGTGATTTTGGCTTCGTCGCGATTGAAGGCGATGCCGGAGATGACTGCTTGTTCCATGTTTTGGTCTTCCTCAAACGAAATCAGGGTGCCCGAGTTGGCTTCTTCTTCCAGATCCATCAGCGGATCGGTCAGCGAGGACAGCACGCGGGTCGGTACGCGGTAGTTGCCGGCGAATTCCACCGAGCGGGTTTGCAGCACTTTGGAGCCCAGCGAAGCCAGTTCCAGCATCTCTTCAAACGTGATCGCTTTCAGGCGGCGCGCTTCGGAAACCACGCGCGGGTCGGTGGTGTAGACGCCGTCGACGTCGGTGTAGATCAGGCATTCGTCAGCCTTCAGCGCGGCGGCAATCGCCACGGCCGAAGTATCGGAACCGCCGCGGCCCAGGGTGGCGATGTTGTCGTTCTCGTCCACACCCTGGAAGCCGGTGATGATCACAATGCGGCCCTTCTCCAGGTCTTCGCGCACGCGGCCGTCTTCGATCGACTGGATGCGGGCTTTGGTGAAGGCGGAGTCGGTCTTAATCGCTACTTGCCAGCCGGTGTAGGAAATGGCGTCCTTGCCGATCGCTTGCAGCGCCATCGACAGCAGGCCCACGGACACTTGCTCGCCGGTGGAGGCAATCATGTCCAGTTCACGCGGGTCTGGCGGGTTCTGGATTTCCTTGGCCAGGGCAATCAGGCGGTTGGTTTCGCCGGACATTGCCGAAGGTACTACGACCACCTGGTGTCCCGCGTCGTGCCATTTGGCGACGCGACGCGCGACGTTCTTGATGCGTTCCGTCGAGCCCATCGACGTGCCGCCGTACTTATGAACGATTAAAGCCATGCTGATTTTTCCGCATTGATGTGGTAAAGGGAGCCCTTTACTCTACATGTTGCGTTGCAAAATCTCAAGTCAAAAAGTACATACCCTCATACCTAATTGGCATAAGTTCATATGTCTAGACAGGTGGCAACAAAAATTATTTGGTTTCCCAGCGAAACACCAAACGATGCTCGCCACCGGAGCTCAGTTTGCGGCAATCCATGCCGATACCGGCGGCATACAGGATATCGCCAGGGATCGATACCATCGGCAGGCGCTCGCGCTCCCAGGCGGGGATGCCGAGGGTCTGGTAATGCTGCTTCAGTGTGCGCGTGGGGCGGTTGCGTGCCGGCTTGAGCTTTTCGCCGCCCTTGCGCAGCTCGATGGTCAGCATTTGCTGGCGCAGCCAGTCGGGATCGAGGCCGAGTGGAGCCAATTCAAAGTGCAGCGTGCCGCCAAAGGCCGGGAAGTCGATACTGCCCTCCCCGTTCCAGCGGAAACTCTCTTTCTGTTCGGCGTCGGCTTCCTCGCGGCGCGGGACGAGATAGAGCCGGTCGCGGTGGCGGCGCACCTCGCAGTCGGGATGGGTGACCTTGAGGTTGGCGTCATCGCGCGCGGTCAGGGCCTGTTCCTGCATTTCAGCCAGCCAGCTTGCCGATGGCAGGCGGATGCCGCGCTCGGAGAACCAGTGGCGCAGCAGGTTGGATACGCGGTCGGCGCTGAGCTTGCGCACGCGGGACAGATCCAGGCTGTCTTCACCCGCCAGGCAGGCGCGCAGGTCTTCGGCGGCTTGCTCGGTCAGCAGGCGCTGCGCCGATTGGGCGTGGCGCGCGCTGCGGGCGAAGCGCTCCTGGTAGCCGGGAAAGGCTTCGGCCAGGCGCGGCATCACTTCGTGGCGCAGCGCGTTGCGGGCGTAGCGC
>JBCNOX010000220.1:0-7789 GCA_039593645.1 Pseudoduganella sp. | reverse complement strand
AACCGGCTGAAATTCCAAAAGCCATGCTGGGCAAACTGGCCGACGAATTGAACAAGGTCAGCTTCACCGAAGACGATTTCGCCATCTTCCTGGGAGAATACCTGTCCGAGCCGAAGCACAACGTCTTTTTCCAGCCCGTGGAAAAGCCGCTAACTGCCGGCAAATTCCAGCAATCCGCTGAGAAAAAAGGTGTGTCGCTCTCGCGCAAGACGCAGATGCTGTACCGGGGCAAGAATGTCTTCATCAATGGCGAATCGTTCGCCATGAACAAGGCCGACAAGGCGACGCTGGAAACCCTGGCCAACACCCGCACCCTCGATGGCGCGGCAGTGGCTGCCGCTTCCGAAGACGTACTGGAAGCGCTGTTCGCCTGGTACACCGACGGCTGGCTGGAACTGAACAAATAATCGGAGATAACATGGAGAAGCAGCTTTTTGACAGCCGTACCCAATTCCAGGCCCTGCTGCTGGACTGCATCTCCCAGGCCCGCCTGACACTGCAGATGTTCGATCCGGACTACGCCTGGTGGCAGCTGGGGCATTCAAAGACCGATGGCCTGCTGCGCCACTTCCTGCAGCACAAAGGGCGCATCCAACTGGTCGCCCACAGCAACGCCCACCTGGAGCGCAATGAGCCGCGCTTCCTCAAGCTGCTGGAGGATTACAGCCACCAGATCGAGTGCCGCCTGACCACCCGCAGCATTGGCACCCTGACCGATTCCTTCCTGGTTGCCGATAGCGTTCACATCGTGCGCCGCTTCCATTCCGACCACTTCCGCGGCGAGGCGGATTTTGATGCTCCATCGTCAACCCAAATCAGTTTGGAGCGTTATGAAGCTATCTGGGCTGAAACCCGGCCGGGCCTGCGACCAGGGACGACTGGATTGTAAGCCGGAAAAATGTAAAATGTTGCAGTTCGAGGTAAGACGGTAATCGCTGCAGATGGCAGCAGATCGACGCGGGAAAAAAATATTGCGCTTTCGCAAAATAGTTGTGTAAACCGCCCGATTTGCTATTGCGACGCAGCAGAAAACGCTATAATATCCGGTGTGTTTCCGTGTCTGGTCGACCTTTTTCTGAAGGTTGGAAGGGCCGACGAAACGCCGTACGAGCGATAATTACCGGTAATTATTCATCGCAACATTGTTTAATTTTTGTTGTTAATTAAGGAAAACAAATGAAAAAATCCCTGCTGATCGCCTCCCTGCTGGCTGTTGCTCTGGCTGCTTGCTCCAAGAAAGAAGAAGCTCCTGCTGCTCCAGTAGCTACCCCAGAAGCAGCTGCTCCAGCAGCCGCTCCTGCAGCTCCAGCAGCTGACGCTGCTGCTCCAGCTGCTGCTCCAGCCGCTGACGCTGCTGCTGCTGCCGCTTCCGCTGCTACCGACGCTGCTGCTGCTGCTTCCGCAGCTGCTTCCGCTGCTTCGGCTGCCGCTTCCGCTGCTTCCGCTGCTGCTAAGTAATTCCCCGCAGGGAAAAGAAACCAGCCTTCGGGCTGGTTTTTTTTCGCCTAGAATTTTGAAAGTCGGGGTCAGCTCCGGCAATCGGACATAAATGTCCGATTGCCGGAGCTGACCCCGACTTTAAATAAAAAAGCCGGCTTGCGCCGGCTTTTCTATTTAAAGGCCGCAGCCTTATTTCAATTGCTCTTGCAGCAGGGTCAGGATCTTCTGGCCCACTGGCGATGCTTCCGGCTTATTCTGGTTGTTCCACACCGAAACCTGGGTGGTATTCACCGAATCCGAACGGACCGAAATGCGGTAGCGCTGCGCTTCCTTCTCTTTGTCCGATGCGCCGAAGCTGAACAGCTTGCTGAACCAGCCACGGGTATCGGTGGCATCGTTCACGAAGCGTACGAAGTAGATGCCTTGCACGCGGTCACGGTCTTCCACGGTGAAACCGGCACGGTCCAGTGCCAGGCCCACGCGGCGCCAGGTGCGCTCGAAGCCTTCGTCAGTCTTGATGAAAGCGTCGGCGCCTTCGCCCACCAGGACGGCGTGCTGTGCCTGGACGGCCGCATTGTCGACGGCGGTGCGAGCCGTCGCCTCGTCGGCAGTGCCGCCCAGCTTGGTCAGCAGCTTGGCCAGGAAGATCGCTTCCAGGTTCGGGTCGCTATTGCGGTTGGTCCACATGGTCGACTCGTTCTGGGCGCCGGTCACCACTTCCTTGGTGCCGCGGTGGCTGATGTAGATTTCGGTGCCGCCGGCTGGATTGCGCTCCAGGCGAGTGCGGTACTTGTCGCGCTCGCCGCTCGAGTACAGGCCGTCGAACACCTTGCCGATCGTGTTGCGGATGAAGTCCTGCGGGATCTTGGCGCGGTTTTCATTCCACTCGGTTTCCATCACGCCGGCAGTCGCGTCATCCACCGCCAGGGTGAAGCCCGACTCTTCCCAGAAGGTTTTCAGCTGTGGCCACAGGGCTTCCGGAGTCTGCTGCACCACCAGCCAGCGCTGGTTGCCGGAACGCTCGACGCGCACGGCGCTATTGCCGGTGCTGGCCACCTCGTTGCTGCTCACCTGGGCCGCGCCCGGGGTGTTGCCGCGCGCGGCCTGGTAGCCGGAGGCAGTCGCCACGCCGCGGTCATTGCTTGGCAGCGAGTAGCGGTTGTCTTTCGACAGCTGGGTCAGGTCCGGCGGCACGTCCAGCGTGCTGGCCTTCTTGGCCGATTTGTAATCTACCTTGGTTTCGCCTACTACGGACTGCACCATGCCGCAACCGGTCAGGCTCAGCATCAGGGCGCCAACGACGAGCCCGCGCTGCGGGGTCTGGGAAACGATCTTGCGAATAGTCATGTGAAAAAGAAGATTAGTTCAGCACACCGGATTCACGCAGGGCAGCGCGGACGGTCTCATGATACTGCTCTGCCAGCGGCACCAGCGGCAGGCGGATACCCTTCGGCATCTTGCCCATTTCCGCCAGGGCCCATTTGACCGGCACCGGGTTCGGTTCGATGAACAGGTGCTGGTGCAGCGGCAGCATCTGGTTGTTGATGGCAGTTGCCTTGGCGGCATCGCCAGCCATCGCGGCTTCGCACAATTCGTGCATTTGACGCGGCGCCACGTTGGCGGTCACCGAGATATTGCCCTTGCCGCCAGCCATCATCAGGGCAATGGCAGTCGGATCGTCGCCGGAGTAGACGGCGAAATCGGCAGGCGCGCGGCGCAACAGGTCGTAACCGCGGGCGATGTTGCCGGTCGCATCCTTGACGCCGATGATGTTCTTGATCTTGGCCAGGCGCAGGATGGTGTCGTTGCTCATGTCGGCAACGGTACGGCCCGGCACGTTGTACAGGATGATCGGCAGGTCCACCGCTTCGGCAATAGCCTTGAAGTGCTGGTACATGCCTTCCTGGGTTGGGCGGTTGTAGTAAGGAACCACTTGCAGCGAAGCGTCGGCGCCGGCGTTCTTGGCGAAACGGGTCAGCTCGATGGCTTCAGCGGTGGAGTTGCCGCCGGACCCTGCGATCACGGGAATGCGGCCGGCAACGCGGTCCACGGCAGCTTTGATCAGCTCGCAATGCTCGGCCACGCTGACAGTGGCGGATTCGCCGGTAGTGCCGACGATGACGATGGCGTCCGTGCCTTCGGCAATATGCCAGTCGATCAGCGCATTCAGGCCTGGATAGTCCAGGCTGCCGTCCGCGTGCATCGGGGTTACGATTGCTACAATGCTACCCTTAATCATAGGAAACCAATTGCAATAAGAATTAAAACGACGATTGTAGAGCATACCCTGCACCCGTGGTGCATTTTGGTCGCTCAAAATGACGGCAACAGCGCCGCCTCCCTTGGAAACTCCCCTCTCACGGCGCAAATCCGCTGCACCATGGCCGGTTTCGGTGTATTAACGACGCCATCTTCGAATGCGATGACACGCAAACCATGCATTCTAGCCAATTCCAATAATTCTCCCGGCTGTAACAAAAAGGCCGGATTTGATGGTTTGCCAAATGCGGCATTGCCATCGGCGAAGGTTTCGTAAATCAGCACGCCATTCGGCGCCAGGCTGCCCAGCATATCGGCCAGCAGCGGGCGGTGCAGGTAGTTGGTGACGATGATGCCGGCAAAGCGCGCCGGGCCGAACGGCCAGCAGGCGCCCTCTTCTTCCAGGTCGATCTGGCTGGTGACGATGCCGTCGCCAGCCGCCGCCGCCAGCGCCGCCGCATCGCGATCCACCGCCACCACGGCATGGCCCAGCGCGGCCAGGTGGCGCGAATGACGGCCGCTGCCACAGGCCAGGTCCAATACCTCACCGTTCGGCACCAGGCCGGCGAAACGTTCCACCCAAGGCGAAGGTGGAGTGAACACATCAGCCATAACTCAATCCCATTGCTTCGCGCACATCGCGCATGGTTTCCTGCGCCAGCCTGCGCGCCGCTTCATTACCGTCGGCCACGATGGCGCGCACCAGGGACGGGTCGTCCAGGTATGGCTGCGCGCGCTCGTGCATCGGTTCCTGCTCCCTGACGATGGCGTCGATCACCGGCTGCTTGCATTCGATGCAGCCGATGCCGGCCGACTTGCAGCCCTTCTGCACCCACTCCTGGGTCGGCCCGTCCGAATACACCACGTGGAATTGCCATACCGGGCAGCGTTCCGGCTCGCCGGCGTCGCTGCGGCGCACGCGCGCCGGGTCGGTCGGCATGGTGCGGATCTTCTTGGTGACCGATTCCTTGTCTTCGCGCAGGGCAATCGCGTTGCCATAACTCTTGGACATCTTGCGGCCGTCCAGGCCTGGCAGGCGCGAGGCCTCGGTCAGCTTCGCTTGCGGTTCCACCAGGATCAGCTTGCGCGCGCCCTCCAGGTAGCCGAACAGGCGCTCGCGGTCGATCATCGACAGGTTCTGCGCATCGTCCAGCATGGCCTTAGCCTGCTCCAGCGCGGCGTCATCGCCTTCCTGCTGATAAGCGGTGCGCAACTCGTTATACAGCCTGGCGCGCTTGCTGCCCAGCTTCTTGACGGCGTCCTGCGCCTTTTCCTCGAAGCCCTTCTCCTTGCCGTACAGGTGGTTAAAGCGGCGCGCGATTTCGCGCATCATTTCGACGTGCGGCACCTGGTCGTCGCCGACCGGTACTTCGCTGGCGCGGTAGATCAATACGTCGGCCGCCTGCAGCAGCGGGTAGCCGAGGAAGCCGTAGGTTTGCAGGTCCTTGTTGGCCAGGTTTTCGATCTGGTCCTTGTAGGTCGGTACCCGCTCCAGCCAGCCCAAGGGCGTGGCCATCGACAGCAGCAGGTGCAGCTCGGCGTGCTCAGGGATTTTCGACTGGATGAACAGCGTGGCCTGGGTCGGGTCGATGCCGGCGGCCAGCCAATCGACCAGCATGTCCCAGGTGGCCTTTTCGATGATGGACGGATCGTCGTAATGCGTGGTCAGCGCGTGCCAGTCGGCCACGAAGAACAGGCAGGGCTGCTCGGACTGCATCCTGATCCAGTTCTTCAGGGCGCCATGGTAGTGGCCAAGGTGCATGCTGCCTGTCGGGCGCATGCCGGAGACGACGCGGTCAGGGTACATGGTGTCAGCTCAGGAAAGGACTAAACGGTAAAACGATCAAGTACCTGACGAATGCTACCAAACCTCGCACGAGGCCTTGGAATGGGCCGGTGTTCAGCAGGACAATCAGCGCGATGAAAATAATCGGGCCGAGGCGCTCGATACTTGCGAAGCGGCGCGCAAGATCGAGTGGCAAAAGTGCTGTCACAATGCGGCCGCCGTCCAATGGCGGGATCGGCAGCAGGTTGAACGCGCACATGACTGCGTTGGTTGCCAAGCCAGCCTGGCACATGCCAAGCAGGAACGGTTCCGTTACACCCATGGCACGCAACAGCACATACAGCAGTACCCAGCCAATGCCCATGGCAAAATTGGCCGCCGGGCCGGCCGCGGCCACAAAGCCCATTTGCTTTTTAGGATTCCGCAAGCGATTGAAATCAACGGGTACCGGTTTGGCATAGCCGAAAGGTGGCCAGCCAGCCCAGTACAACATCAACGGCAACAGGACCGTGCCGATTGGATCTATGTGCTTGATGGGATTGGGAGTCAAACGGCCCAACTGTTCTGCCGTGTTGTCGCCAAAATATCGTGCGACATACCCGTGGGCGGCTTCGTGCAAGGAAATGGCGAACAGGACGGGGATCGCAAAGACGGTAACCGTCTGGACTACCTGATTAATATCGTTCATGACTGGAATTTTATCAGAGGGTGCAGGCTGCCTCGCTTAACCCTCGCTGAGGCAGCGCAGCTGCTGGTGACGGAATCAGAGGCCGAGGGCAGCGGGGTCGCCGCGGCCGGCGCGGACCAGTTCGGGCTCGTCGCCGGTGAGGTCGACCACGGTGGTGGGTTCAAAGCTGCAGGCGCCGCCGTCGATCACCAGGTCGACCTGCTTGCACAAGCGCTCCAGCACCATGTCCGGGTCGGTCAGCGGCTCGTCGTCGCCCGGCAGGATCAGGGTAGTGCCGAGCAGCGGCTGGCCCAGTTCGGCCATCAGCATTTCGGTAATGGTGTTTTGCGGCACGCGCAAGCCGATGGTCTTGCGCGAAGGATGCGACAGGCGGCGCGGCACGCAGCGCGTCGCCTCCAGGATAAAGGTGTAAGGCCCCGGCGTGGTCGCCTTCAGCAGGCGGAATTGCTTGTTGTCGACGCGCGCGTAGACGCCGATTTCGCTCAGGTCCCGGCACAGCAAGGTCAGATGGTGCTTCTCGTCGATCCCGCGAATACGGCGCAGCTTTTCCACCGCCGCCTTATCGTCCAGGTGACACACCAGCGCATAGCAGGAATCGGTCGGCAGCGCGACAATCCCGCCGCCGTGGATGATTTGCGCGGCCTGCTTGATCAGCCGCAGCTGCGGATTGTCCGGGTGAACCTGGAAGAATTGGGTCATGTTTTAGCGCAGCTGTTGCAGGGCCGCGATGCGTTCTTCAATCGGAGGATGGCTGGAGAACAGCGCCGCCCAGCCAGTCGGCGAGGTGATGCCGGATGCCGCCATGCCCTGCGGCAGTTCGCCCGGATGCACGCCGCCCAGGCGGGCCAGCGCATGCTGCATCGGCACCGTGGAACCCAGCAAACGCGCCGAACCCGCATCGGCACGGAACTCGCGCTGGCGCGAGAACCAGGCAACGATCATCGAAGCGACCAGGCCAAACAGCAGTTCACACACGAAGACAGTGACCATATAGCCAATCCCCGGGCCACGGCGCTCCTCATCCTTGTTCAACATGCCATCCACCACCGAGCCGACGATACGCGCCAGGAACACCACGAAGGTATTCACCACGCCCTGGATCAGGGTCAAGGTCACCATGTCGCCGTTGGCGACGTGCGCCACCTCGTGGCCCAGCACGGCCTCGACTTCTTCCTTGTTCATCGATTGCAGCAGGCCGGTGGACACCGCCACCAGGGCGTCGTTCTTGAATGCGCCGGTGGCGAAGGCATTGGCGTCGCCCTCGTAAATCGCCACTTCCGGACGTCCGATGCCGGCCTTGTCGGCCAGTGCATGCACCGTGCCGACCAGCCACTGCTCGGTGGAGTTCTGCGGCTGCTCGATCACCCGCGCGCCGGTCGACCACTTGGCCATCGGTTTGGACATCAACAGAGAAATGATCGAACCGGTGAAGCCAACCACGACGGAAAATGCCAGCAAGCCCCCCAGGCTCGTGCCGGAACCGGGGCGCCCGATACCCAGCAGGGACAGGACGATCGACAGCACCAGGACAACCGCAAGGTTGGTGGCAATGAACAGGATGATGCGTTTCATAGAGAGGCCTCCGGACAAGCTTTACCGAACGATAATCTATGGTC
>JBCNOX010000022.1:0-21927 GCA_039593645.1 Pseudoduganella sp. | reverse complement strand
AGCGCCTGGCCGACCTCGAGAAACAGGAAAAGCTGGACAAGCTGGAAAAAGAAAAAGCCAAAAAACTGGCGGAACTGAAAGAGAAGGAAAAGCTTGCCAAAGCCCGTGCTGCGGAAATGCAGCGCATTATGGGTTCGGCAGCTGCAGGCTCCACCGGTACGGCGGCACGTTCGACCGCGCCTAACCTGGACAAGGGCTATGTCGCAAAGCTGCGCACCAAGATCATGGGACGCATCGATTATCCCGGCGCCAAGCAGGATATCGAAGCCCGCTTCATGGTCAGCCAGCTTCCTAGCGGCGAAGTCATGTCGGTTAAGAAAACAAAGAGCAGCGGCGTAGCAGCGTATGACACCGCGGTGGAGAATGCGATTTATAAGGCCTCGCCCCTGCCGAAGCGTGATGACGGCACGGTGGCGCGCGAGCTTGAACTCGTGTTCAATTTGAAGGACGTACCCTGATGAACAAAGCTAAATTAATGTTCGTAGCAGCCGGCGCAGCGTTCGCGCTGTCGGCACAGGCACAACTGCGCGTCGAAATTTCCGGCGTCGGCAGCAACCAGATCCCGGTTGCCATTGGCCCATGCGCTGGCGAAGCCTCGGCCCCGGCCCAGATCTCGGAAATCGTCAAAGCCGACCTGACCCGCAGCGGCATGTTCAAAATCATCGACGCGACGCCGACCACCAACCTGATGCAAACCGAAGCAACGAGCTGGAAAGCACGCGGCGCCGACGCACTGGTGGCATGCTCCGTGCAGACTCTCGGCAACGGCCAGTTCGAGGTGCAGTATCGCCTGATGTCCACGGTTCAGGGCAACGACCTGTCCGGCTTCCGCGCCCCGATGCCTAACCAGTACGGCCGCCTCGCCGCGCACAAGATCGCCGACGACGTGTACGAAAAGCTGACCGGCATCAAAGGCGTGTTCTCGACCCGCATCGCCTACGTGGTCCAGCAAGGCCGCCAGTACCGCCTGGAAGTGGCAGACGCCGACGGCGAAAACGTGATCCCGGCCCTGACCTCGACCGAGCCGATCATTTCCCCATCGTGGTCGCCGGATGGCACCAAGGTGGCCTACGTCTCGTTCGAGCAGCGCAAGCCAGTGGTCTATGTGCAGAACCTGGTGACCCGCCAGCGCACCGTCGTCGCCAACGAGAAGGGCAACAACTCTGCCCCGGCCTGGTCGCCGGACGGCAAGCGCCTGGCCGTGGCACTGTCCAAGCCTGGCAACACGCAGATCTACATCGTCAACGCCGACGGCAGCGGCATCCGCCGCCTGACCAATGGCAGCACCATCGACACCGAACCGCAATTCAGCGCCGATGGCCAGTACATCTATTTCACCAGCGACCGCAGCGGCGGTCCGCAGATTTATCGCATGAGCGTCAACGGCGGCGAGCCGCAGCGTATGACGTTCGGCAGCTCGTACAATATCAGCCCGCGCATTTCCGCTGACGGCAAGTCGCTGGCTTATATTTCGCGGCGCGATGGCGGCGCCTTCCAGTTGTTCGTACTGGACCTGGAATCCCGCCAGGAGCAACGCCTGTCCGACACCACCAGCGACGATTCGCCAAGCTTCGCTCCGAATGGCAAGTACATCCTGTACGCCACTCAGAACGGCGGCCGCCGCTCGCTGGCGGTGGCATCGACAGACGGCCGGGTTAAGCAACGCTTGAGTATTCAGGCGGGCAATATCAAGGAACCCACTTGGGGCCCTTTCATGAAGTGAAGAAGTAAAAGAAGTAAGAGAAGTAGCACCTTTAACGACCAGGAGAAATAAAAATGCGTAACGTAAAACACGTAGCCTTCATCATCGGTACCGCCGCCCTGCTGGCAGCTTGCTCGACCCCACAACCAGAACCTAAAAAGCCTGAAGTGATTGAGAAGCCAGCCGAGCCAGTCAAGCAGGCTGACACCCGCGCTGTAGAGCCAGTAAAAGCAGAAGTTGACGAGCTGGACATCCCAGGCGGCAAGCTGGCCAACCGCTCCGTGTACTTCGACTTCGACAGCTACGTTGTTCGTGAAGACGGCAAAGAAGTGGTGCAGAACCACGCTGCTTACCTGGGCAAAAACCAGCGCACCATCCTGATCCAAGGTAACACCGACGAACGCGGCGGCTCCGAGTACAACCTGGCCCTGGGCCAGAAGCGTGCTGAAGCTGTGCGCAAGTCGATGGCAGCCCTGGGCGTGGCAGAGTCCCGCATGGAAGCTGTGTCCCTGGGCGAAGAAAAGCCGAAGGCTGAAGGCCACAACGAAGAAGCATGGTCGCAGAACCGCCGTGCCGACATCGTTTACAAAGCTAAGTAATTCGCTAGCTTAACAATGCCGCACAAGGGGCAGCGCGCAGTTTATACTGCGCCCTGCCCCATTTCTTTTTTTGTGCAAGGAAGAAAAATGAAATTCACTAAGTCTGCCCTGATGGCAGCCCTGTTTGCTGCCACCCTGCCCCTGACCGCATCGGCCGGCCTGTTCGACGATGACGAGGCCCGCAAGGCCATCATGGACCTGAAGGCCAAGGTCGCCAAGCTGGAAGCGGACCTGAAGAACCTGATCGACACCAAGACCGACAAGAGCGTCACGCTGGACATGATCTCGCAGCAGGACCAGTTGCGCGAAGAAGTCGCACGCCTGCGCGGACAGACTGAAATCCTGCTGAACGAAATCCAGGTCGCACAAAAGCGCCAGAAGGACTTTTACACCGACCTCGACGCCCGCATGAAGAAGCTGGAGCCGCGCCAGGTTACCATCGACGGCCAGACCACCTCGGTCAATATGGACGAACAGAACGCCTACGATAACGCGATGGCGCAGTTCAAGAGCGGCGACTACAAAGGGGCCGCCAGTGCGCTGGGCGACTTCGTGAAGCGCTTCGGCGCCTCGGCCTACGCCCCCAACGCCCAGTACTGGCTGGGTAACGCCCACTATGCGCAGGGCGACTGCAAGAACGCCATCGCCGCGCAGCAGGTGGTCGTGAAAACCTGGCCGGACAACCCGAAGGCCGCCGACGCCATGCTGAACATCGCCAGCTGCCAGACTGAACTGAAGGCAGTAAATAATGCCAAAAAGACATTGCAGGACCTGATCAAGAACTACCCAGGCACCCCGGCGGCAGCAACCGCCAAGGACCGCCTGAAATCCATCAGGTAAAAAGTACAGGCGAGCATTTGACAGCTGGGCCGACCCAGCCTATAATCTCGCTTCTTCTTTCGACGGGTCGTTAGCTCAGTTGGTAGAGCAGCGGACTTTTAATCCGTTGGTCGCAGGTTCGAGCCCCGCACGGCCTACCATTCGAAAGTGGAACCTTGGGTCGTTAGCTCAGTTGGTAGAGCAGCGGACTTTTAATCCGTTGGTCGCAGGTTCGAGCCCCGCACGGCCTACCAAGATACGCAGAGAAGCCCACGAATTTCGGTTCGTGGGCTTTTTTGTTTCTGCCTGCTCCCGTCAGCCTGGAATCCGGGCAATGACTTTGATCTCGAAGTCAAACCCTGCCAACCAGTTGACGCCTAGCGCGGTCCAGTTTGGGTATGGCGCCGTTGGGAAGACCTCATCCTTAACAGCCAGCACCGTAGCGAACTGCTGCTCTGGATCTGTGTGAAAAGTCGTCACGTCAACGATATCCTCCAGCTCGCATCCCCCGGCCTTCAGCGTCGCCTTCAGGTTCTCAAACGCCAGGCGCACCTGAGCTTCAAATCCAGGCTCCGGCGTACCGTCCTTGCGGCTGCCGACTTGGCCGGAGACGAATAGCAAATCCCCCGAACGGATCGCAGCCGAATATTTGTGGACTGCGTAGAGTTCATGCCTGCCGGCCGGCAAAATGCTTTCGCGTGTCTTCATGTTGCTTGCTCCTTATATTGGTCAGTGCAAGCACTTTAGCTTTGCTTATCGTTCGGATAAACCGCAAAACAGCTGCTAGACTATTTGCAAATTCCAAACTATGGCAGAGTTGTGAGATGGACAAATTGGCAGGCATGCGGGCTTTCGTGCGAGTTGTCGAGGCTGGCAGTTTCACCAAGGCCGCCGACACGCTGGACGTGAGCAAAACCACGGTGACTCAATTAGTGCAGCAGTTGGAAGCCGAGCTGCGCATCACGCTGCTCAACAGAACAACGCGCAAGGTGAATTTGACGACGGCCGGCGCCGCCTATTACGATCGCGTCATCTGCCTGCTCGCTGAGCTTGAAGACATCGAAAGCAATGTTGCCAGCGCATCGACCGCACCACGCGGCCTACTGCGCGTCGATGTTCCAAGTCCGTTTGCGAACATCATTCTGATGCCGGCGCTGCCGGACTTCCACGCCCGTTTCCCGGAAATCCAGCTGGATATCGGCGCAAGCGACCGCAAGGTCGACCTGATTGGCGAGAATGTCGATTGCGTGGTGCGCGGTGGCGAAATCGAGGATGGGTCGCTCGTTGCGCGACGCATCGCCGACTTGCAATTGGGCGTGTATGCCGCGCCATCGTACCTGATCCAGATGGGAACGCCGGCGCATCCAGCCGATCTGCATGGCGACAGCCACCATACCGTTCATTACCGCTGGACCAAAGGCTTACCCTACACAATGGAGAAATCCGGCGAGCGCGTCAAAATCGGTGGCCGCTACTTTTTGGCGACCGATGACGGTAATGCCTATCTGGCCGCCGGACTGGCTGGACTTGGCGTTTTATGGCTACCGCAGTACATGGCCAGGGCGCATATTGGCAGCGGCGCGCTCGTGCCACTGTTCACCGACTGGCGCATCGAACCCATGCCGCTTTATGTCGCATACCCGCCTAACCGCTATGTTCGCAAGCAACTTCGGGTGTTCATTGATTGGATCGTCGAACTGATGGCACGGCATGACCTGTAATGGCGTTAGCTATGGAGGGAAATTTCAGCAGTCTTTGAGAAATCTCATGAATCCTGCAGCAAAAACTTTCTTTTCGTGAACTCCACATGCTAGCGTCAACGACACAGCAAGTTCATTCCCATACGGAGGTGATTCGATGGCGTGGGCAAGACAGAAGGTATTCAACAATGCAGGGGGAGCCAATCCCGCCGGGGTATGCGAAGCAGCGGTCTGTCTTTGGCAAAAGCATATTCAAACCTCGGTCGGACAGTTCAACTGGGGCAGCAGTGCCGGGGACTACCTGCCTACCACGCAGCAAGCCGACAACTTGTACCAGGAGTTTGAGCTCGGCACCTATGCCATACGATTTCTCTCTTACTTGGGAACGCAGATCTTTCCTTCGGTGGCGGGAAATAACAAAGTCGGCGACATCAAAGCCGCGGAAGATTTTGGTGTCAATTTTTCGCATTACTCCGGAACGCAGCTCAATGCCACTGCCGCCTTCTGGGAGGACTTCATCAACGACAGGATGGTACGCGGCGACGCCGTGTTTCTCAACCTGTCACGTACCGGACTCGCCGAGGGACACGCCGTAGGCATTTACAAGGGCACTGACTACATCTGGGTATTCGATCCCAATCACGGGCTCTATCGCGGCAATGCCAATGCGGGTTGTTGCAGCGCCGCTGACACGACGCTCGCAGCGCAGCAGCTCGCCGGCCTGAATTATTGGGATACGGTCGTGTATTACGGCATGCACATGCGGGCCTGATAAACGCTTGCCTCAATAACCGCTGGCCTTCAATATCGCGGCTGGGTCTTCAAGTTCGACCAGCTTCCTGATCGCCGAGTGCTTGTCCGGCGAGCGGTTCACGTAGGCTTCTGCAATGCGCATGCCGATCCAGTACCCGGCCTCGCATGGCCAGCCCTCCGGAGCGCTGCCGCAGTTGGCGAACCAGCGCTTGAAGCGTGGGCTGGCGCCAGGTGCGCGCAAGCTGTCACTGTCGGACTGCATGAACTGGCGATCCCGTTTGAACTCTTCCCACAACCACGATTCGCGCTGCCGCGCCCACGAATCACGATCGGGATTCGGTACTTCACCGGTCACCAGGCTCGCGAGGTAGTCGGCAACGCCCTCCCTCAGGGCTTGGCTCAATAAAGGATCGGCCAGCGCTTGCGGCGTTTCTTCGCCCTGCCAGGTGTGGACTGTTTCGTGCGCGAAGAAGCCCCGCATGGTGGTGCGGAACTGTTCGGGCGTTGTGCCTGGCGGGCAGGCCACCTCAAGGCCGATTACCTGCGTGTCCGAACTGGCCGTGCCTCCGGAATTCAATGCGCCGAACACGACCTCGATTGCAGGAAGCGGGCGCTCGGGCAATAAGCCCGAAAAGGCGAGGTAAATCGCTTTCAGGTCACTTCGCAAGGCCGGCAGGCGTGGCAAACATTCCCGGATCGCGTAGCGATAGGTGTCAGGTTTGGAGGCAACCTTGCGCGCCAGGCGCTCGGCGTCGACGATGCGCAATGGCGTGAAGATTTTCACGCCGGGACCGGCGCGATCCAGGTATTCGCGCTGCAGGATCTCGGCCGTCGGCACGGCATTGTCCTTCATCAGATTTGCAAAGCGGCGTGCATCGTCAGTGCCGATATCAACCGTGAGCGGGTTGACGGCAGCGGCGGCAAATACGGCGCTGCTCCATAGGGTGGCAACCGGCAAAAGCAGATGTCTGATCATGGTCGAACCTTGGCAAATCAAAGCCACGCAGAATACCCCAATTATTGTTATTTTGCAAAGTAGTTTTACCAATATCAATTTCAGTATCGAGCGATGACATTGTCGTTGGCCGGGCCGGCGTAACAGGTCTGTCACAAGCGCTCATTACCTTTGTGCGTTTTCAACTATCGCACACGACCCAACATGCAAATGCTTTCATATTGAGCGGCCGTATCCTCGGCCAGGCCAGCGCCGCGGCCAACCTGGCCGATCCGGCGAACGCCGCCACGAAGGCCGCCGCCGTCAGCCAGGCGCACGCCACGCTGATGGCTGCCACCGGCACCACAGCCGACACGTTTGCCGCCTAGCTGCTGGAGACCCGCCTGCCTTACCTGAGCGACGCACAGCGCCGCGTCGTGCTGAAGACTACCGCCCTGCCTTCGGGCTACCCGGTGATGGATGATGCGGAGGGCTGGGGCCGATTGAACCTGTTTGCAGCGGCCGATGGCTACGGCGCCTTCAGCGGCAATGTCACCGTTGTCATGGATGCCAGCAAGGGCGGCTTCAACGCGGCGGACCGCTGGCGCAACGACATCGGCGGTAGCGGCAAGCTGATCAAGCAAGGTTCGGGCACCCTGAGGCTTGCCGGCGCCAACACCTGGAGCGGCGGCACCGAACTGGCGGCAGGCGTGCTGCAAGGCGACTCCGCATCCGCATTCGGCACGGGCGACGTCTACGTGAGCGGCGGCACGCTGGTCGCCAACGCCCCGTCTGCGCTCAAGCTGGGCGGCAAATACACCCAGCTAAGCGGGCCCACCACGCTGGAATTGGACCTGGGCGGCGCCGCTGCCGCGAGCCAGGGCAGCCTGGCTGTGGCAAACACCGCGACCATTGCAGGCGGCACCTTGCGGGTCAAGTTGGTCAACGGCTATCAGCCTAAGGCCGGCGACGTGCTGACCGTCATCACAGCGGCCAGCCTGAAGGGCAAGTTCAGCACCATCAAGGTGGATGGCTTCGACAACGTCACGCCAAGCTATGGCGCCACCACTTTGACGCTTACGATCGGCGGTTAAGGCGGAATCGGATAAGATCGCCAGCATGCACCTACAACGCTGGCATCTTCGTCCAACCGCCCTGCTTCGCCCCTTTATCGACCGTTACTGGGGCTGGGAAGGAAATCATCCCCTCCCGCCGCAGCTGCCGCCCGGGACGGGCTCGGAATGCGTTTTCCATTACGGCTCGCCTTACCTCCTGGATGGCAAGCAGTCGCCACGTGCGGTCCTATTGTGCCTGCGCACGCGTGCCATCGCCTTGCAGGAAAACGGGGCGTCGGGATTCGTCGCTGTGCGCTTTCGCGGCGGCAGGCTGCGCCACTTCTGCGCGCAGCCACTGGCCCATTTCCATGACCAGCACCTGCCGGCTTGCGCGGTCTGGGGCGACAGCGCCGAACGCTTGTCCGACCAACTGGCACAGACGGACGGTCCGCACATGCGCGCCGCTGCCCTCGACCAGTTCTTCCTGGCACGCTTGGGCCAGTATCAGGACCGCAGCGGACATGGCCTCGATGCCCTGCTGGACAAGCTGTATTACGCGCCGGGTACCGCCATTGACGCCCTGGCCGAGCAGTCGGGCTGGACGCGGCGCCACTTCCGGCGCAAGTTCACCGATACCTTTGGCCTCGGCCCCAAGCAGTTTGCGCGTATTGCCCGGCTTGGCCACACCATGCGCATGCTGGCCCTCGATCCCGGCATGCGGGCGCTCGATGCCGCTTTGCGCATGGGCTATTTCGACCAGCCGCACTTCATCCACGAAACGCGCACGCTGACGGGCCACGCGCCGCAAACGATCATTGCCGGCATGCGCGAAAAGTCCCATTTTTACAATCCACCATCGAGGCCGATTGGGTAAGCTGCGGACTCCTTCTACTCACGGAGCTGACATGTACCTGCTTGCCACGCTAGACGCCACCCCGAATTCCCGCGCCGACCTGCTTGCCGCACTGGATGAACTGGTGGCTTATTCAAGTACCGAGCCCGGAACGCTGCAATACGAATTACTCACGGATCTTGAAGACGAAAACCGGATTATCGTGTTCGAGCACTACGCCGATGCCGACGCAATGCAGGCACACCTCGAAAGCGCGCCCTTGCAGGCACTGGCCGCAAAGTTCGGAGACTACCTCAGCGCGCCTCCGTTGCTGGTTCGCATGACCCGGCGAAACGGGTTCCGGCGCGAGACTTAAGGGCGCGGGCCAAGGTACTGCCTCACAAGTGCATCGTAAGTACCGTTGGCTTGGATGTTTTTCAAGCCAGAGTTGAACGCATCGCCCACGCGGACATCGCGGAACACTGCCCTGCGCGGGCCTTCGGGAAAGATCCTGTGGAATGTCACTGCCTGGGTCGAATCACTCCATGACATATGGCGGCTTGGGCAGGCCCATACCGACATGAACTTCCGGCATGGCCGCTTCCTGTGCGCCGACGGCGCAACTAATGGACAGGGCCAGTGCCAGCCAAAGCCACATTTGCGACTGGACTCCCGCTACGCGCCTTTGCCACATATGGCCTCCAACGACCCATGCCCTTCATACACGTTATACCAGGCACGGCGCAATACCTGGTTATCCTTCTTTCATCGCCTTAAGAGCGTTGAGCGGCGTTGGCTGCGGTCGAAGAAGAGCTGAGCAGGCGTCCCAGCGGAACTTCGACCCAGCGATGGAAAGCGGCGCCGGCGGCCAGACTGGCGCACCAGGCGGTCAGCATGCCCACGCCCTGCAGCACAGGATCGGCCGGCACGAAGCGGGTGAAGGCGGCATTCACCAGCAGGCAGACCGGGAAGTGGATCAGGAACACGGAATACGAAGTACGAGCCAGCGAGTTGACGATGGCCTGCAGCCGGCCTTCGCCGCTGAACTGCATGCGGCCGCAGATTACCAGCGCACACGCCACCATGATCGCCAGCGCCAGGCGGCTGCGGAAGTTCACCGCCAGCGCCAGCAAGGCGGGCAGGAAGATCGCCGCCTGCACCAGCACAGCACCGCGCGTCTTGCGGCGCGGGTCGCCGGCCCACCAGGCGGCCAGGCCCAGGCTATAGCTGCCGAAGAAGTAGATTCCCCAGTTGTCCCAGTCGGAGTCGAGATTGAAATGCAGCAGCGACAGCACGCTGCCGATGGCGACCAGGCCTGGCACCAGCCAGGCGCGGCGCACCGGACCGCTGATGCGGGCCGCAAGCCACAGGATGGCTACCACCATGAAGTACAGCTGGAAATCGATGGCCACGTACCAGGCGCCCGCCGACAGCGACGGGACCCCGAGCACGCCATGCGCCAGCGCAGCGTGCGCCGCGATCTGGCCCACGGTCGCCGGCGCGGAAATGGAATCGTGGTCCATCCACTGGCTGGCCAGCACGGACGCCGCCGCCGCAATCAGGGTCGCAGCGATAAATGGCGGCGCCAGCTTGGCGTAGCGGCGCCACACCGCGCCCAACGGATCGGCCATCACCGGTTGTGCACTCGGCGCCAGCGATTTGGCGGCCAGGAAGCCGCCAACCACCAGGAAGACTTGCACGGCAATGCGCGCACTCCCGGCCAGCCAATCGATCAGGTCCGGCAGGATAAGCCGGACGTGGTCGGCCATCGGGCCGTAAAACGCCAGGTGGTGCAACACAATTAGCTGTGCTGCAACTGCCTTTAGTAGATTGATCACGCCATACTTCATTACATCTGCTGCCGACTATGCAAAAGGTCGACATGATAACCGAGCTCAGCAGATTAGAGGCGCGCGGCTAGCACTGGGTAAGTAACGAGATGTTACGCCGCCTTGCTTTCGGCCTTCTTGAACGGACTGCGATCAGGAGCGTCGTCGTGATCAATATTCAGCAGCAGGTGCTTGATCACCTTGTTCATCAGGGGCTGGCGGTGGCGGATCAACACCCCGAAGGTTTCCGGACACGCACCCAGCGCCGCTTTCGGCTCCAGCGCGGTACGGCCGAAGGACACCCGCTTGCAACCCAGGCCAATGGCGTCGGCAATACCGGCGTGCAGCAGGCGCAGGTAGATCGGCAGGTCGGCCGCGGCGGCGCGGTCAAAGCCGATGTGGAAGGCGATCGCCGTTGCGCCGTCGGCAATGGTGACCAGGAAGCCCAGCATCCTGCCTTCGCGTTTGACCACGCTGCAGCGGAAGCGCTCCCCTGCCGCTTCCTGCAGCGCCGGGAAGTATTCCGGCAGCAGTTCGAATGGGCGGAAGCCGGCATTCACCTGCACCGCCTTGTACAGGGCGTGGATCTCGTCCTGCATGGACGCCATGTCGGTGAAATGCTCCACCGTGCACTGCGCCGCTTCGATCGGCTTCAGGATGCCGTTGCGGACATTGGCGCGGTATTTCGAGGCCAGGCTGGCCAGGTAATCGTCGTAGCTTTTCCAGTCTTCGCCGAGGGCCAGCACCATGTTTGGCTCCGTTTCGACAAAGCGGTAGCTGAGGTTCTTGAGGAAGGCGGCATCCTCCACCTGCGGCCCGTGCAAGTCCTTGATCATGACGAAGTGGGCCGAACCGGCCAGCTTCTCCGCCTGGCGCACGCGGTACAGTACTTCCGCCACGCCGTGCCATGCCAGTTGCGGGTCGACGCCCGGCGCGATGGCGATGCCGTGCTGGCCGAAGGTCAGCAGGTTGCCGCAGGTGAGCACGCGCTGGCCCAGGCTTTCGCCCAGCGAACCGAAGGAAGTCTTGCTGGCCTGCGCCAGCTTGATATCGGCGAGCTGCATATAGAGCGCTGCAACCGGCTGCTCGTCCTCATACACCAGCGCATAGCGCGGATCGAGGTTGGTCGGCAGCACACTTTCCAGCGACCGCAGGTAGTCGTAGGACAGGAAGAAACCCGAATCCGCCGTAAGCCTTTTCCATGCCTGGGCATCGAGCATGCCGATGGAATCGGCAATGGCGTAACGCAGTTGGGCGGGGCCGCGCAGGCGCTTGCGTACTTCGCGGCGTTCGGACAGGGCGGTTTTGACGGAGCGCAGTTTTTGCTGGATTTTCATCGTTAAAAATTTAGCAATTGGACGGCGCAGTCTAACACGAGCGTCATTGTGCTGAATAAATTAGCGGAAGCCGCGATATGCATCCAATTGACCGATTGGCAGCACCGATACCATTTTGAGCATGTTAAAAATGCCAAATCACCCGAAAGGCATTGCAATGACTGCTCCAAATCCGAACTGGTATTTGCGCGCGCGGCTCAAGACCCGCCAGCTCCTGCTGTTGATCGCCATCGACGATGCGGGCAATATCCTGCGCGCCGCCGAGACGCTGTGCATGACGCAGCCGGCGGCTTCGAAGCAGCTCAAGGAACTGGAGGACTTGCTTGGCATTGCCCTGTTCGAGCGCCATCCGCGCGGCATGGTCCCCACCATTTATGGCGAAAGCATGATCCGCCATGCGCGCATGGCCTTGAGCAGCCTGGCACGTGCGCATGAGGATATCGTGGCGCTCAAGGCCGGCCTGGCGGGACAGGTAGACGTGGGCAGCATCATGACGCCGGCATTGAGCCTGCTGCCGCGCGCGATCACGCGCATCAAGCAGCAAGCGCCGCAACTGCGTATCGGTGTACAGATCGAGTCCAGCAACGAGCTGCTCGAGCGCCTTCAGCGCGGCTCCCTCGATTTCCTGCTGGCGCGCCTTACCGGTTTCCACGATTGCACGGAAATGCTGTATGAGGAATTGGCGCCCGAACCGGTGGTGGTCGTGGCGCGGGCCGGCCATCCGCTGGCGGGTCGCCAGGAACTCGTCTTGCAGGACCTGGTGCAGGCGCCCTGGATCACGCCCCCGCCCGGCAGCGTCCTGCGTCAGCGCTTTGACCAGCTGTTCCATAACGCCGGCCTGGAGCCGCCCGGCGACATTGTCGACACCAGTGAAATTGTGCTGATCACCAGCATGCTGCAAATGAGCGATGCACTGAATGTCATGTCGCAGGACGTGGCGCGGCGCTACCAGGCACTGGGTCTGCTGGCAATCCTGCCGCTTGAGCTGGACTGCCGCATGGACCCATTCGGCATCATCCGCAGGCGCGAGGGCGTGCTCGCCCCGGGAGCCGAGCTGCTACTGCAGGCGATCAGGCGGGAAGCTGCGGCGCCGTCGTTCATCCCATCGCCGGCGGTGGAACCGGCGCCTGGTTCAGTGCCGGCATCGGTGGGATATAACCTCTACGACATAGCTCTCGCGTAAAAAGTCATTGGATCGGTACCTGCGCATGCGCATAGCATGGACCGGCATACCTATATCCGGAGACCTGCCTTGAAACATATGTCCCTTGCGCGCCGCCTGACAGGCGCGCTGCTGCTGATCGCGCCGCTGGCCAGCCATGCCTCGCACCAGCTCGAACTCAGCTCCCCCGACCGCCAGTTGCGTGTAACGATCGATACCGGCGAACGGCTGGCGTTCGCTATCAGCCACCGTGGCGCCGAACTGGTACTGCCTACGCCGATCGGCATGACCCTGGCCGGCATTGGCGCCCTCGGCGAAAAGCCGCGGCTGACCGGCCAGCAGCGGCGCAACGTCGACGCAACGGTGCGTCCGGTCGTGGCGCAAAAGTCCCGCGAAGTGCGCGACCACTACAACTCGCTGCAGCTTGATTTCGCTGGCGGTTATGCGCTGGAAGTGCGCGCCTATAACGAGGGCATCGCCTACCGTTTCCGCACCGCCCTACCCGGCCAGGTCACGGTGCAAGCCGAGCAGGCCGGCGTCAATTTGCGGCCGCAGGACACCCTGTACTGGCCGCAGGAAAAATCGATGCAGTCGCATAACGAGCACTATTACCAGCCGCTGGCCGTGGGCGAGGCAGCAGGCAAGCTGGTTGGCGTGCCGGCGCTGGTGCAGAACGGCAGCGCGCACCTGGTGTTCACCGAGTCCGGCCTGCGCGACTATCCCGGGCTGTACCTGCACGGGCAGGCGGGCGGCCTGCGCGCTGTCTTCCCGAAAGTGGCATTGGCCGAAACAGCGCGCGACGACCGCAATGTACCCGTCACACAGGAGGCGCAATACATCGCGCGCACCGAGGGCAAGCGCAGCTTCCCGTGGCGCATCCTGGGCATCTCTGCCGATGCCGGCGGGCTGCTGCTGAACCAGATGCCTTACCTGCTGGCCGAACCGCAGGCGCTGAAGGATACCGCCTGGATCAAGCCGGGCAAGGTGGCCTGGGACTGGTACAACGGCAACAAGCTGCATGGCGTGCCCTTCAAGTCCGGCCTCGATACGCGCACCTACCGCCACTACATCGACTTCGCAGCCGAGAACGGCCTCGAATACATCATCATGGATGAAGGCTGGTACAAGCTGGGCGACCTGCTGGCGGCCAAGCCGGAGATCGACATGCCGGAGCTGATGGCTTATGCGAAACAGCGTGGCGTCGGCATCATCCTGTGGGTGTCCTGGAAGACGCTGGACACACAGATGACAGCGGCGCTGGACCAGTTCGCGCGTTGGGGCGCGGCCGGCATCAAGGTCGACTTCATGCAACGCTCCGACCAATGGATGGTGAACTACTACGAGCGCGTGGCACGTGAAGCGGCCGCACGCCATCTTCTGGTGGATTTCCACGGCAGCTTCAAGCCCAGCGGCCTGCAGCGCACCTGGCCCAATGTGCTGACCTTCGAAGGCGTGAAGGGCCTGGAAAACAACAAGTGGAGCGACAAGCAGACGCCCGAACACGACGTCACCCTGCCCTTCATCCGCATGTTTGCCGGGCCGGTCGACTACACGCCGGGCGCCATGAGCAATGCGCACCGCAAGGATTTCTTCGCCAGTTTCGATCGTCCCATGAGCCAGGGGACGCGGGCGCACCAGTTGGCGATGTACATGATCTACGAAAGCCCGCTGCAGATGCTGGCGGACAGCCCTTCGCAGTACCGCGCCAATCCATCCTCGCTTGAGTTTATCCGCCAGGTACCGGTCGAATGGGATGAGAGCCGGGTGCTGCACGCCCAACTGGGCCGCTACATCGCCATGGCACGCCGTCGCGGCGATACCTGGTATGTGGGCGCCATGACCGGTGCGGACGGGCGCGACCTGGAACTGGACCTGTCCTTCCTGGACGCAGGCCCCTACCAGATGGACAGCATGGAGGATGGGCCGAATGCCGGAGTCTTTGCCACTGATGTGCAGCAAGGCAGCGCGCGCGTCACGCGCGATGGCCGCGTGACGATGCACCTGGCGCCGGGCGGCGGCTGGGCGGCGATCATCCGCAAGGTAACACAGGAGAAGTAAATGCAAAGCAAGTTCCGCATGCCTTCTGCCACGCTCGCCGCCATCCTGGCCGCAACGGCATCGTTCGCCTTAACTGCCGCAGCCGCCGCACCTGCGGCCAGAGTGGCACACGCTGCGCCGCCGGCTTTCACACCGCGCTGGCAGATCGATGGCGACGCCATCCGCTGGCAAGTGAAGGACGTCCACCGCGACCAGCTCGAAATGAGCGGTCGCCAGGTGTCGGCCGTGATTGATTACGGCAGCCAGGCCGATGGTTCGCTGCTGCTCACGCGCACTGTGGTGTGGCCGATGCTGCGCACCATCCCGGACGACACCCACGCCAGCCTGATTCGCAAGTTCGGCGTGGAGGCCTCGCCAGCCATAACGATCGACGGCCAGCCCGCCGCTGCCGAGCACCTGCAGCAAGTCCGCTTCGACGGCCGCCTCGCGTTGCGGTCCCAGCTGGCGCCAGGAATGGTGCTGACGCGCACACTGACCCCGTCGCCCAGCGAGCCGGCACTTGTGGAACGTCTCGAACTGGCCAACCATGGAAAGACCGCCCTCCGCTACAGCTTCAAGGCGCTGGAGCGCAGTGAATCCACGCCAGCGGAACGCGGCACCCATGGCGCCTACGTGGTCGAAGTACGCTCCCCTGCCCGCGAAGGCGAGCTGGAACCCGGCGCGCGCGTGCATGTCGACGTCATCATCAGCGGCCGCCTGCAAAACGAAATGGTGTACGTGGACGGTAGCGAGGCCTTGCAGGACCGGGCTCGCAAGGTAGCGCAATGGCGCGCCAACCTGGTGCTGGAAACACCGGAGCCGGTGCTTGACGCCATGTTCGCCTTTTCCAAGGTGCGCGCCGCAGAGAGCATCTTCGCCACACGCGGCGGCCTGCTGCACGGCCCCGGCGGCACGCGCTACTACGCCGCCATCTGGGCCAACGACCAGGCTGAATACATCAACCCCTTCTTCCCCTACCTCGGCGATAGCGCCGGCGTGCAAAGCGCGCTCACCAGCTTCAGCATGTTCGCGCGCTACATGAACGCCGACTACAAACCAATACCCTCTTCCATCATTGCCGAGGGACGCAGCTACTGGAATGGCGCCGGCGACCGCGGCGACTGCGCCATGATTTCCTATGGCGCCAGCCAGTTCGCGCTAGCCCAAGGCGACAGCGGCACCGCGCGCCAGTTGCTGCCCCTGATCGACTGGTGCCTGGAGTTCACACGCCGCAAGCGCGACGCGCAAGGCATCGTGCATTCGGACAGCGACGAACTGGAAGGCCGCTTCCCCGCCGGCAAAGCCAACCTGTCGACCAACGCATTGGCTTACGGCGGCCTGCAGGGCGCCGCAAGACTGGCTGCTTCGCTGGGCGATACACAGCGTGCGACCGCATTGCGGCAAGAGGCGGAGGCGCAACGCAGCGCCATCGAGCGTTACTTCGGCGCTCGCATGGGAGGTTTCGACACCTACCGCTACTACGATGGCAACGAGAAGCTGCGGGCCTGGATCGCGCTGCCGCTGGCCTTGGGCATCACTGAACGCCAGCGCGGCACGGTCGATGCCCTGCTTTCGCCGCAGCTCTGGAGCGAGAACGGTATATTGACCGAAGCGGGCGACAAGACGTTCTGGGACCGCGCCACGCTCTACGCGCTGCGCGGCCTGCTGAAAGCAGGCGAGCTGGAACGCACCATACCCTACTTGCGCTATTACTCGCGCCGCCGCCTGCTGGGCGATCACGTACCTTACGCCGTGGAAGCGTGGCCGGAAGGCCAGCAGCGCCACCTCTCCGCCGAAAGCGGCCTGTATGCGCGCGTCGTGACGGAAGGCCTGTTCGGCATCGAGCCGACCAGCCTGCGCAGCTTCACCATCGCACCACGCCTGCCGCAAGGTTGGCCGCGCATGGCACTGCGCCATATGCGCGCATTCGGCGCCGGCGACGTGGGCGACGGCATCGACATCGTCACCACGCGTGCAAAATCAGGCCAGCGTGGCCAGCACGTGCTGGTTCGCCTGAACGGGAAGACCTTGCTGGACCAGTCCTGGGACGGCAATGCGCCGCTGCTCGTCACGCTGCCAAACTAGCTATACCGTTTCAGGCATACAAGGCGAGTAAACATTCAATTGTTCGCCACCACGGTCCTCCCTAGCATGTCTCCATTGGCCGCCACTGTGCGGCCAAATCATAACCACAACAGGAGACGCAATGAAGAACCCTTCCCAACGTGTGCGCTTGACGCTTGTCGCGCACGCCCTTGCATTGGCTTTCGCTGGGCCAGTCCTTGCACAATCGAATGCCACCGGCACCATCTTCGGGCAGGTTGCCAACGCAAACGGCACCTTAGTGGTGCTGGAAAATGTCGCCACGGGCGCACGCCGCACCATCACGGTTGACGCCAACGGACGCTATCACGCCAGCTCCATGCCGCCTGGCGTCTACAAGGTGATGCTGATGCGACATGGCGTCGTCGAGCGCGTGCTGGAGGTCGAAGCGCTGATCGGCCAGGGCGTGGAGGCATCCTTCGAAACCATCCAGGCTGTAAAGGTCTCCAGCCGCCGCCCGACGATCGACGTCAGCAACACCAATAACGGTGCGGTATTCACCGCGCGCCAACTGGCATCGCTGCCGATTTCGCAGAACCTGTCCGGCATCATCCAGCTTGCGCCGGGCACCTCGCGCGGCAATCCGCGCATTGGGGGCGACAGCTTCGGTGGCGCCGGCGTCACGGAAAACGCCTACTTCATCAACGGCTTCCCGGTCACCAACGTATACCGCCAGATCGGTTCGACCACCCTGCCTTTCTTCGCCATCGCACAGGCGCAGATTCTGCAGGGCGGCTACAGCGCGGAATTCGGCCGCTCCACCGGAGGGGTGGTAAACATCACGACCAAGAGCGGCACCAACAACTGGGAAGCCGGCGCCGTGCTGCAATATACCCCGGACTGGCTGCGCGCCAAGCCGGCGAATACCTATTATCCGAACACCGGTCACAACCCGAAGACCGACGGCAAGCTGCTTACCTACCGCCGCAGCAACAACGCCACCGACGTCTTTGGCAGCGCCTACGTCGGCGGCCCGCTGGTCAGGGACAAGCTGTTCATGTTCGCCAACATCGAGCAGGACCGCTTCAGCACCGGCTACATCAGCAAGGATTCCGATTCCCTCAACAAGACAAACGGCTGGACCGAACGCGAACAACGCACGCCGCGCTACCTGGTCAAACTCGATTACAACATCAGCGACGATCACCGCATCGAATTCACTCAGATCCACGACGAGAACAAAAAGACACAGCAGAACTACGGTTTCGACTACGCCACCCTGCAGCGCAACGACAAGCGCGCCGGCGGCACCACCGGCGATGCCGCCAAGACCAACGATTCGATCCTTAAGTACACCGGCTTCCTGACCGACAGCCTGACGGTAACCGCGCTGGCGGGGCGTTTCAAGTCCACCTACCCGCAATCGCGCGAAGGCTATGTGCCGGGCGTGTACCAGGTCAACGCGCCCGTCAATGCCCAGGTGCCGGGACTGGTTTATACCAACCCGCAGACCATCGGCGGAACTATCCAGGTTCCAAACGCAGAAGACAAGCAATCCACGCTGCGCCTGGACCTCGAGTACAAGCTGGGCAGCCATGCACTGCGCGCAGGTATCGACCGCAATAACGTTTCTTCGATCAACGGTTCGGAGTTGGCTGGCGGCGGCAGCTGGAATTACTTCCGCGGCGATCCGGACAAGGCGGTCCCCGGCGGCAGCACGCCTGCTTCGGGCGGTGGCTACGGCCTGCAAGGCTACTACGTGAACCAGTATCACCAGAGCGACTCGGCCGCTCCAAAGACCGACCAGTCGGCGCAATACATCCAGGACCGCTGGCAGGTGACCGACACCGTGCTGCTCGACCTCGGCCTGCGCAACGAGCAGTTCACCAACAAGAACAGTTTCGGCCAGGCCTATGCGGCACAGCGCCACATGCTGGCGCCGCGCCTGGGCGCTTCGTGGGACGTGCGCGGCGACAGCACCTTGAAAGCCTTTGCCAACCTGGGCCGCTACCACCTGCAGATTCCAACCAGCGTAGCGTTGCGCCTGGCGGGCAACCCGGTCCATATCGATCACTACTACACTTATACGGGCGTTGATCCGAAAACCGGCGTGCCAACCGGCCTGACTGCAATTTCCCCGCCCGTATCGACCGGCAACGAATGGGGCACGCCCAAAGATCCGCGCCAGGTCGCCTCGAGCAACCTGGGCGCCACCTATCAGGATGAACTGGCACTCGGCTTCGAAGCTGCATTGACGCAGGAGTATACGGTTGGCAGCAAGGTCACTTACCGCACGCTGCGCAATACCATCGAGGACTGGTGCGATTCGCGCCCGCTGCGCGCCTGGGGCAAGCGCAACAACGTCGATACCAGCAAATACGATATGCCTTGCCTGCTGATCAACCCAGGCCGCGGCAACACCTTGACGCTCGACCTGGCCGGCGACGGCAAGCTGGTGTCGATCCCCCTGACGGCCGAAGACATCGGGCTGCCGAAAGTGAAACGCACCTACACCGCGCTGGACCTGTTCATTGAACACCCGATGCGCAACGGCTGGTACGGCAAGCTGAATTACACGCTGTCGCGCACCAGGGGCAATATGGAAGGCCAGGTGATGTCCGATATCGGCCAGGCCGACATTGCCGCCACCACTTCCTTCGACTTCCCGGAGTTGATGGATTACGCCAGCGGCCCGCTGCCGAACGACCATACCCATGTGCTGAAGGCCTTCGGCTACTACCAGCTCGATCCGGAGTGGATGGTAGGCGGCAACGTCAACATCGTCACCGGTGCACCGAAGTCCTGCATCGGAAACCTGCCCGCAGCACTCAACCAGGACGGCAGGAACCCCGCTGCCGGCTATGGAGCGGCCGTGTTCTACTGCGACGACAAGCCGGCACCGCGCGGTTCCCGTGGCCGGATGCCGACCGACACCCGTATTGCGTTGAACGCGACCTATATGCCACGCATGTTCAAAGGCCTGGCCCTGAAAGCGGACGTATTCAACCTGCTGAACCGCCAGACGACGCTGGCGACCCAGCCGGTCTACAACGCAGGCGCCAACACGGTCAGCCCGTACTATGGACAAGTGCTGGGACGCGCACCCGAACGCCAGGTGCGCTTCACTGCGGAATACAACTACAAGTTCTGAGTCAGCGCCCAGCTTCTTTCAGGTATTCCTCACGCGCTGCCAGCGCAGTGTCGGCGAAGTCGCTGAACACGCCGTCCACGCCAAGGGCGAAGAACTGTTTGTACTCCAGTTTGGGATCGCCCTTGTAGTTGCTGGCCAGGCGGCGCTTTTCATTGCGGAAGGTATACGGGTGCACGAACAGGCCCGCTTTGTGCGCATCCGCCACCAGGGAGCTTGGTTCCAAGGTAGTGGTGTCGGCATCGTTCACCTTGCCGTCGCCGTTGATGTCCACCGCGCCCTTGACGCTGACGATGTAGCGCTTCCATGGGCCGATGCCATCGGCATAGGTCTTGATCTCCGACAGGCCGACCGGGGTTACCATATCGCTGAACAGGCGCTTGTCGCCGGATTGCGCCCAGTCGAACGGCTTGTCGTATGGCGCGGCGTAAGTCAGGGCGCCGGTTTTCAGGTCCACGTCATCGGCGTCGATCAGTTGCACCATCTTCAGTTTGGAGCCCTTGCTGCGCATGTATTTCAGGCTGCCCGGCTCAAAGGACTGGATGAAGACCGGCGAGTCACGCTCGGTCCAGCCGGCAGCGGTCAGCATGGCGAGCAGCTTGTCTTCCAGCGGCAAGCCTTGCTGGCGATGGAAGGTCGGGTTCTTGGTTTCCGGGTAGATGGCGATATTGCGGCCGCTCTTCTTGATCATGTCGATCACTTCCTGGATAGTCGCGATCTTGTACTGGCCGTTGAATTGCTGCGGGCGTTCGGCGTCGGTCGAAATGCCGCCCAGGGTCTTGATCTCGGCCAAAGTGAAGTCGCTGGCGAACCAGCCTTCCTGGATTTCGCCATCGACGCTCAGGGTGCGCTTGCGGCCGGCAAATTCCGGGTGCTTCGCCACGTCGGTGCTGAAGGCCAGGTTAGGATCGTGGCGAGCAATCAGCACGCCATCCTTGGTGGAGATCACGTCAGGTTCAATCGCATCGGCGCCCATTTCGATTGCCCTGGCATAGGCTTCCACCGTTTCCTCGGGCAGGTAGCCGCTCGCGCCGCGGTGCGCGACCACCAGGGCCGGTTTGCCATCCAAAGTAGGAAGTGGGGTCACCGAACTGCCGCCACATGCCGCCAATACCGCTGCCGCCACTGCTCCTGCTACTACCTTTTTCATCATTGCCCCGCTGTGTAGGTTGAAAACGTGGCGGATTGTAGGTAGCGAAAATGACAAGCTTGTGAATCGCGCAAGCGTGCGCAAGGCGCTTGACAACCATTGCCTAGGCAACGTATATTTCATTTATGAACAAAAACACCGACCCTCGCCGCGTCGCCCGCCTGATCAGCCGCGCCCAGAAAGCGCTGGAGCAGGAATTGGACATCCAGCTCGCGCCGTTCGATATCACGGCTGCGCAATACGTGGTGCTGTCCACCCTGCACGGTGGGCGCGCCAATATCGCTGCGCAGATCTGCAAGGAACTCTCATACAGCCCTGGCGCGATGACCCGCATGCTGAACCGGCTGGAGCAGAAAGGCATGATCCAGAAGGCGCCAAGCATCGATAACCGCCGCACCGTGCAGCTGGAATTGACCGAGGATGGCCGGCGCCTGTTCCCAAGCCTGCTGGAAGCTTCGGGTTCGGTGATCGATCAGTACTTCGGCACTTTCAGTGCGCAGGAACTGCAAACCTTCGAGACGCTGCTGCTGAAAATGTTCGTCGGGAAGTAGGCGTCTTTTTTTTTGCCCTAAAGGTTGCCTAGGCAATCGTACATTAAGGAATGAATGTGGAACCTTCGATCAATGTGCTGGGAGCTTATTTTCCCGACTGGCTTTTCTGCATCGCCGGAGCCACGGTGCTGTGCTTCCTGCTTCATGCGGTGCTGGATGCGCGCGGCTGGCTGGCCGGCGCGCCTTCGCACCTCCTCGCACTGGGCTATCCCGCGCTCGCCACCGTGCTATCGCTGTCAGCCTGGCTCCTGTTTTTCCAACATTAAGGTGACGTCA
>JBCNOX010000219.1:0-7826 GCA_039593645.1 Pseudoduganella sp. | reverse complement strand
GGCCGAAACGCCTGCGCAGCGCGCACTATACGAACAGATGCAACGCGAGATAGGAGGATGAGCGATGCCCATGGAAGAGATTGTGGAAGGCGTGCCGCTGGAACACCAGGCGTTGACGCTGGATGAACTGGCGCGTGCTTGCGCCGTCGAGCCGGAGTGGATCGTGCATCGCGTGCAGCGCGGCATCCTGGTCGGCCGCGAAGGTGCCAGCATCGAAACCCTGCAATTCACCAGCGTGGACCTGGGGAGGGCGCGTCGCCTGGCCCAGCTTGAGCGGGACTTCGATGCCGACGAAGATTTGGCGGCGCTGGTGGTGGATTTGTGCGACGAGGTCCGCCGCCTGAAGTCGCGCCTGCGCGCCGCCGGAATGGCTTAGCCGTTCAGTGGCTTAGCGTTGCTGGTCACGGCCGCCGCGATTGCCGCGGTTGCCGGTGTTGCCTTCTTCCTCGTCCAGCAAGTCATCGCGGCTGCCCTGGCGCTGGCCCTGGCCGACGTCGCTCTGCTTGCTGCCGCGTCCCTGCTCGGATTGCTGGTTGCCGCCGGTCAGGTTCTCCCGCTGGCCTTGTTGGCGATTGCCGCCTTGGCCACCTTGGCCGGATTGACCAGCCTGGTTGCGCCAATCGTCCGATTGTTCAGTGTCCTTGCGTGATGCCATGATCGCTCTCCTTTGTGGTTTGAAGCGATACCATGCTAGGCCGATGCCGCAGGCAAGCCTGTAGGTGCACACGCCGCTGGCCTGTAGGAGTGTTTAGAAAGCCTCTTGCGGCAGCGTATGGTCGAGGTCGACGAATTTCTGCCGCAGCCATTTGCCGGCCGGACCCAGCTCGTCGTCGCCGCGATGGATCACGAACAGCGGGTACTCGAGTTCGCGGCCTTCCTGGGTATGCAGGCGCACCAGTCGACCCTCCGCCAGGTCGCGCAGCACGGTATGCTCGGGCATATTGCCCCAGCCAAGTCCGCCCAGCAGCAGCGCATGCTTGGAGCCCAGGTCGCCCAGCCGCCAGTCACGCAAACCGAGTACGCCGAAATCGCGGCCCTCGGTCAGCGGACTGCGGTCGGTCACCACCAGTTGCAAGTGTTCGCGCAGCACAGAAGTCGGGATCGGCGCCGCCTCGCGCGACAGCGGGTGCAACGGCGAGCAGACCGGCATCATTTTCACAAAGCCCGCGGCATGGCGCTCGATATTGACGGGCGCGGTTGCTGCCATGCCCGCCACGCCCAACTGGCAGCGGCGCTCGGCCACCATCTGCGTTACAGCGCCCAGCGCTTCGGTGTGCAGGCGCAGTGAAACGGTCGGGAATTCACGCTGGAAGTGTTCGAGCGCGCGCACCAGTACGCAGGCCGGGAACATCACGTCGACCACGATGCTGAGTTCCGCCTCCAGCCCCATGCCGAGCGCCTTGGCGCGCGAACGCATGCCGTCGACCTTGCTGGTTACTGCGCGGGCATCGGCCAGCAGGGTCTTGCCCGCTTCGGTCAGGGTGGGCTTGCGCGTGCTGCGGTCGAGCAGGGCGATATTCAGCTGTTCCTCAAGGTTGGCGATGGTGTAGCTGATGACCGACTGGGTGCGGTGCAGGGCGCGCGCCGCGTGGGCGAACCCGCCATGGTCGATGACCGCGATGAAAACGCGCAACTGGTCGAGGGTAGGAAGGCCGGGATCTCGCATATCAATAAAATCGATAATTTCTATCGTTATAAAACCTATTTCATCGATAATAAACCCGTTCTAAGATGGCCGCAATCACCAACTTTCTTGGAGCAAGTACATGGCAAACGTTCTCTACATTAACAGCAGCGTTCGTAGCGCTGGTTCCCTGTCCCGCCAACTGTCGTCCGAATTCATCGCCAAGTGGAAGGCCGCCAACCCGGCCGATACCGTGGTCGAGCGCGACTTGGCAACCAATCCGGTGCCACACCTGACCGAACAGATGATGGGCGCCTTCTTCACCCCAGCCGAAGCGCGCAATGCCGAACAGGCGCATGTCGTGAAGGTATCCGACACCCTGGTCGACGAGCTGTTCGCAGCGGATGTAATCGTCATCGGCGCCCCAATGTACAACTTCTCCGTGCCATCGTCGCTGAAGGCCTGGATTGACCACGTCGCCCGCGCCGGCCGCACCTTCCAGTACACCGCCAACGGCCCTGAAGGCCTGCTGAAGGGCAAGAAGGTCTACATCTTCACCGCCAGCGGCGGCGTGTACAGCGAAGGCGCAGCCGCGGCCTACGACCACCTGACCACTTTCCTGCGCACCGTGCTCGGCTTCATCGGCCTGACCGACGTGCAGTTCATCCGCGCCGAAGGCGTCGCGATGGGCGAGCAAGCCGTCGCCGACACCCTGGCCAAAGCCCAGAAATCGATCGACCAGCTGATCGCCGCCTGATACAGCCCAGCCCGTGTCACACCCTGGGGTCACACCCCAAGTGTGACACGGACTCGACCATTCACTCTCCCGTAGTGGACTTGGCAGCATCGGCCCGCCGGCCATGCTGCCTTTTTTGTCATTTGCTATCATTGCAAAATGAAACGCCACTACCACCTGCTTATCATCGACCCGCAGAATGATTTCTGCGATTTGCCACCACCTGCCGCGCCGGCCTTGCCGGTTCCGGGCGCCCATCAGGATATGCTGCGTCTTGCCAGCCTGATCGATCAGGGCGGCGCCGGGCTTTCGGCGATTACCGTCACGCTCGATTCGCACCATCGCTATGATGTGGCCCATCCGACCTTCTGGCACACGGCCGATGGCGCGGCGCCAGGGCCGTTCACGCAGATCTCCGCTGCCGACGTGCGCGCTGGCCGTTTTGTCCCGCGTGATGCAAGCGCTTTCCCGCGCGTGCTGTCTTATCTCGACGCGCTGGAGTCCGCCGGCCGCTACCAGTTGATGGTCTGGCCCGTCCACTGCGAAATCGGCAGCTGGGGCCATAACGTGCACGACGCCGTGCGCGCCGCCTACAACGCCTGGGAGGAGGGCCGCCATGCCGTGGTGGCCAAAGTCGGCAAGGGTTCCAATCCCTGGACCGAACACTATTCCGCCGTCATGGCCGAAGTGCCCGACCCGACCGACCCGGATTCGCAACTGAACCGAGAACTGATTGCCAGCCTGTCGCAAGCCGACACCATCTATATCACCGGCGAAGCAGGCAGCCATTGCGTGAAGGCGACCACCGAGCATATCGCCGACCACATCGACCCGCGCAAGCTGGTGCTGGTGACCGACTGCATGAGCCCTGTGTCAGGCTTTGAATCCCAATACCTCGAATTCGCGCAAGCCATGCAGCGCCGCGGCGCGCGCCTTGCCACTTCGGCGGAAGTGCTGCCGGAGCTGCTGGCCAACGCGGAGAGCAAATAATGATCCCTGTCGTCCGCAGCCTGCTTGAAACCGACCTCTATAAATTCACAATGTGGCAGGCCTTGCTGCATAGCCATCCGAGCGCGCATGCCGAATACGAATTCGTATGCCGCAACCAGACGGTTTTCCCGCTGTCCGAGCTGAAGGAAGAAGTCGAGGCGCAGCTCGATCACCTGTGCGGCATGTCCTTCACCGAGGATGAACTGAATTTCCTGCGCTCCCTGCGCTACATCAAGAGTGACTTCGTCGACTTCCTGACTGTGTTCCGCTTCCAGCGCAAATTCATTGAAGTGCGCGCGGAAGGAGACACCCTGGTGATCCGCGCCGAGGGTCCGCAAGTGCATATCATGGCGTACGAAATCTTCGTGCTCTATATCGTCAATGAGCTGTACTTCCGCCGGGTCGGCACGCCGGCCGCGCTGGAAGAGGGCCGCAAACGCCTTGGCGATAAGATCGCGCAGTTAAAGGCTTTCGGCACCACCCCGGCCCTGCGCCATCCGTTCGAGTTCTCCGACTTCGGCCTGCGCCGCCGCTTTTCGTCCGCATGGCACGATGAAGTCGTCGAGCGCCTGGCACGTGAGGTGCCGGAATGCTTCAAAGGCACGTCCAACGTCTACATCGCGAAAAAGTTCGGCCTGATCCCGATCGGCACCATGGCCCACGAGTACATGCAGTCCTTCCAGGCCTTCGGTGTGCGGTTGCGCGACTTCCAGAAAGCCTCGCTCGAGGCGTGGGTGCAGGAGTATCGGGGTGACCTGGGGATTGCGCTGACCGACGTGGTGGGGATGGACGCCTTCCTCAACGACTTCGATCTGTACTTCGCCAAGCTGTTCGACGGCTTGCGGCACGATTCCGGCGATCCGGTCGTGTGGGGTGAGAAAGCGATCGCGCACTACGTGGCCTTGCGTATCGATTCCAATACCAAGCGCCTGGTGTTCTCGGATGGGCTGGATTTCGAGACGGCCTTCCGCTTGTATCGCCAGTTTGCCGACCGCATCATGGTGGGCTTTGGCATTGGCACCTGGCTGACCAACGATGTCGGCATCAAGCCGCTGAATATTGTGATGAAGCTGATCCGCCTGAACGGGCAATCGGTCGCCAAGCTGTCCGACTCGCCCGGCAAAACCCTGTGCAAGGACGAGACGTTCCTTGCCTATCTGCGTCAGGTGTTCAACCATCAAGCCTCCTGAACAGGGGAGGCTTGCCGTATCAGGCTTCCTGGCCGCCGAAACGCGACATGATACGGTCGGCCTGCTCGCGCTGGGCGTCGTCGTCGACGTCCACCGACAGCAGGGCGGCAGGGCGGTCGGGCTTGTCCGTGTTGTCGACGTCGTCCGGCGTGAGCGAATCCATGATGTTCTGCACGGCCGACGCGGTGGTGCTCATCGGACGTGCCTCATGCAGGTTCAGTTGTACGGCCGAATTGGCAAAACCTTCGGCCAGCAGGGCGCTGCGGGCACCCTCGGCATCCGCGATCTGGCGGAAATTTCGATAAATAGTGCTTGGCATGATAATTCTCCTGTTTGGCGGGATTGTCGCGTAAGGCGCAGCAACGTGGCGCGCGCTTACTTCGTCTTGGCTTTGCGTGAAGACCAGTGCAGGTGCACGATCTGCCAGCCGTCGCCAGCCTTTTCCAGCACGGCGGTTTCAAGGCCGAACAGGTGGACCTCGGCGTCCTTGTAGCTGCCGGTAGTCTCCGTTTCGCGCATCACGATGGCGGTTTCGCCGACGCGGCGTTCCTCGTGCTTCACCAGGCGCGATCTGGTCGTGCGCAGGAAGTCGATATCGCTGTCCAGATGGTGTGCGGCATATTCGTCGCGGCTATTTTCGGTATAGCCGGATTCGAATATCGTGACCTTGGGGCTGAGCAGGGCCAGCGCGGCATCGCGCTTTCCCTCGGCCAGCGCACGCTGGAAGGCGTCCATGGTTTCCGCCGGCGTGGCGGCAAAGGCAGGCATGCCGGCCGCAGCCAGCAGCAGGCAGGCGAGGATTCGCATCAGAATCCTGCGACGATGTTGGTGGTGTGTTCGACGCGCGGGGTGTTGGCGAAATATTGGCCAACCATGCCGCGCCAGGTCTGGAAGTCTTCACTGCCGCGGAAGTCGACGGTGTGGTTCTCCAGCGTTTCCCACACGATGACCAGCATATAGGTGTTGGCGCGCTCGATCACGCGCTCCAGGCGCATCGACTTGCAGCCTTTCGCGCGCTGGAACAGCGGCACGGCCTTCTGCACCGCTGCTTCAAACTCGGCGCCCTGGCCATCCTTGATCTCAAATTCCGCCAGCTCGTAAATCATCGGGACATTCCTTTCGCAAAGTAATGTCCCGATTGTGCCTCAGATGGATCAGAAGCGGTAGCGGGCCGTGACGCGGACATTGCGCGGCGCGCCCGGCAGGTTGAGCAGCTTGCTTGACCCGTGGCCGGAAACGATGTATTCGCGGTCGAACAGGTTGTTCACGTTGAGCTGCACGTCGAAGGCAGTGGTACGGTAAGCCAGCATGGCATCGACCACGGTGTAGCCTGGCAGGGTGGTGGTGTTGCCCGGGTTGGCAAAACGGTCGCCCTGGTAGTTCACGCCGGCGCCGGTGAACCAGCCGCCGCCCAGTGCCTTGTTCAGCCACACGTTGGCGCTGCGCTTGGGCGTCAGCGTCGGCTGCTTGCCTTGCACGTTCTGGCCGTCGTCGCGTGCGATCGATTTGATGATTTCCGCGTCCAGCAGCGCCAGGCCGGAGGCCACTTGCCAGCCCTGGCCCAGGTCGCCGGTAAAGGTCAGTTCCAGGCCGTCGGTACGCTGGGTGCCGACCGGCATGACGATGTTGGTGACCGGATCGGTGGCCTTGATGCCGGTACGCTGCAGGCGGAACAGCGATGCGCCAACGGTAGCCTGGCCGCCGAACAGGTCGATCTTCGCGCCCACTTCCTTGTTGGTGGTCTCTTCCGGCTCGATGGCGGCGTTGCTGGCCGACAGCGCGAAGGTTTCACCCGAAGGCTGGAAGGACTTGCTGAACGAGGCGTAGTAGGAAACGGTGCCGCTTGGCTGGTACACCAGGCCAGCGCGCGGGCTCCAGGCGCGGTCGGTGCGTTCCAGGTTCTTCTGGCCGACGCGGCGCTCGCGCGTCTCCTGGCTGAAGTCGTCGTAGCGCACGCCGGCCAGCAGCTTCCACTGCGGCGTCAGCGTCGCCAGGTCTTGCACGTAGACGCTCTTGTTCTTCATGATGCCCAGGTTGTCGGTACCCGGTGCGACATTGGCTTGCAGCTGCAGCACCGGCAGCACTGGCTTGAACAGGTTGACCGTGGCCACATTGGTCTTGGAGCGGTTGACCTGGTCCTTGTCCTGCTTACTGAACTCCACGCCGTACAGCAACCGGTGCTGCATGCCGAAGAATTCCGCACGCTGGGTCAACTCGGTCTGGTTGAAGTAACCGTCTTCCTCGCGGCGCACATTGCCGTGGGTGAGGGAGGCGGTTTGCGCCGCCTCGTTGACGCTGCCCACCAGGGTGTTATTGCGGTTCAGCGAATAGTCGTAGCGGCGGAAGGCATTGCGCAGCGACCAGCTGGCGTTGATGCGATGCTCGAGCACTGCGGCCAGCGACTTCACGCGCGCCTGGCTGAAGTCGACGTCGCGCGCATTGGCTGCGCCGAAGTAGGTGCCGGCATCGACGTCAACCGGCTTGCCTTTGTAGGAAGGGATGCCGAAGTCGGTCAGGCGGCGGTCGGACAGGTATTCGGCCTGCAGCAGCAGGGAGGTGTCGGCATTCAGCTTCCACAGCAGGGAAGGCGAGAGCGCTTCGCGCTTGAGGAATTGCTGGTCGCGGTAGCTGTCCGAATCTTCCTTGGCGCCGGTGACGCGGAAAGCCACGCCGCTCTCCTTCAGGTTGCGCGCCACGTCGAATTCGCCGCGCTTCTTGCTCCAGCTGCCGAAGGTCACGCTGGCCTCAGTGCGGTCGATGCCCGGCTTCTTGGTGATGCGGTTGATCATGCCGCCCGAAGAACCGCGGCCATACAGCACCGAGGCCGGGCCTTTGATCACTTCGATCTGTTCGATATTGGACAGGTCGCGGAAATACAGCGCGTCGTCGCGCACGCCGTCAATGAACTGGTCGGCAATCGCGGTAAAGCCGCGAATGGTCACCTGGTCGCGTTGGCCGTCGCCATGCGACAGGCCGACGCCCGGAATGCCCTTCATCACGTCTTCCATCGAGTTCGCGCCCAGGTCGCGCATCAGCTCCTGCGGCACCACATTCACGGTTTGCGGAATGTCGCGCAGCGGCGCGTCCATCTTGGTGGCGCTGGTGGCGGTGCTCGGGTTGTAGGCGGCGTCGCGGGCTGCGGTGACGGTAACGGAGGGGAGGGTGGCTTCTTCGGCGAAAACTGCGAAGTGCGGCAACGCCAGCGCAATGGCGAGCGCCAGCGGGGACTTGTTCAACGACATGCTATTTCCTAAGTGGCTACGTAATGAGAATTGTTATCATTCGC
>JBCNOX010000218.1:0-7855 GCA_039593645.1 Pseudoduganella sp. | reverse complement strand
GAAAACACGCCATGGAACTGATTGCCGCCGAAGAAGAAGCTCAATACGGTGACCACCATGATGCCGATCAGGATCGCGCCTTTGACTTTCAGGCGGTCCAGCGTGACGATCAGCAGGAAGCCGACAATCGCGAGCAGCGCCGGCGGTTTGTGCAGGTCGCCCACGGTCACCATGGTATTCGGGTTGGCCATGACGATACCGGCGCTTTTCAGTGCGATCAGGCCGAGGAACAGGCCCAGGCCGACGGTAATGGCGATGCGCAGCGAACGGGGAATGCCGTTGACGATGGCTTCGCGCAGCCCGAGCAGGCTGACAAGCAGGAACAGGCAGCCGGAAATGAACACGGCGCCCAACGCGACCGGCCACTGGATTCCCATTCCCAGCACCACGGCGTAGGCGAAGTAGGCATTCAGGCCCATGCCCGGCGCCATGGCAATCGGGTAATTGGCATACAGCGCCATGATCGTCGTGCCCAGCGCCGCGGCGAGGCAAGTGGCGACGAAGACTGCGTCTTTGGGCAAGCCGGCATCGCCCAGGATGGCCGGGTTGACGAAGATAATGTAAGCCATGGTCAGGAAGGTGGTCACGCCGGCCACCACTTCCGTGCGCACATCGCTACCGGATTCCTTGAGTTTGAATAGTTTTTCTACGATCGACACGACAGCTCCCCGGTTTGAACTACCGGGGAGCATACCACTACGGCAAGTCGAGTGCGCGGGCGATATCGTCCCATGCAACATACTTGAAGTTCTGTGCGCCGTCGGGCAGGCGCTTGTAGCCGTCCTGCACCACCAGCATGCCGCGGGCGAATCGGCCGCCCAGGCTGGCCGAGGTCACATCCAGGCCGTCGGTTTCGGATGCGCCATCGATTGCTGCGCCGGGGTTCATGCCGATCCGGAAGCTGCCGCGAATACGGTGCGGGGGCGCTGCATCAGCCACCACATAACTGTTGCTGCCCTGGCTGGAGACCACCAGGTAGCTGGCGTTGGCGCCATGGTAAATGGCCATGCCTTCGACGTCCGCGCGCAGCGGGCCACGGCCGCCGGCCGGCAGGATCATCTTCGGTTCGGCTTTGCTGCCGGCACTTGCGTCGAGCGACCAGACACCGCGCTTTTCTTCGCCGGCAAACAGCCGTCCATTGCGGTCATCGGCGACGCAGCCCTCCGGCTGGCTGGCCAGCTTGAAGCGCCGCACCAGGCTGGCGGTGAAGGCGCCCGCTTCGCGGCCGATGCGGTATTGCAGGTAGCTGCCGTCCTTGTCGTTGACGAAGGCTTCCAGCCCGCCGGCTACCGGCTGGTAGAGGCAGATGCCGTAAACGCGCTCCAGCGGAGTCGGGATACGGGCGGCCTCCGCCACGGTGCCGGCGGCGTCGATTGTATACAGAACCAGCGCATTCTCGTCGCGCTGCGTGGCCGCGGCCAGGTCGTAGCTTTGGCCACCCAGCATGACTCCCTGGCGCAGGTCGACGTTGTTCAGGCGGCCGGATTCCAGCATCTGCAGCTGGCGGCCTTGCAGGTCGTAGACGTGCAGGCCCTGCTTCTTGTTGGTGCCGAGCACGCGGCCCTGGCCGGCATGCTGGCGGTCGATCCAGATCGCCGGGTCATCGGCGGCGTCACCCAGGCGCGGCATGTTTTCTGTCTGCACCTGCGGCTGCACGATGACGGCAGGCGGCAAATCGTTGCGCAAGGTGATCGTGCGGATGGGTTTGCCCTCCTTGCCGAGGAGGGTGGCCCCTCCAGCCGCAGGGGCCAGGCCATGTGTCGCGGCTCCCTTCGCGGGGGTACGCGGCGGAATCCCGATTGCCAGCGCGCGGCGGGCGGGCGGCCCTTCCGCGTCCGCGTTGTAGGCCCAGACACCCAGGCCTTTTTCCAGCACGACCAAGCTGGCGCTGGCGTCGTGCACCAGGCATTGTTCGCTGTGCGGCGGCAAGGCGAGCTTGCGCACCAGCTGTGGGCGGCCGTGCAGCAGCCATTGCTCGGCCTGGCCGTCCTTGCCGGCGAGGAAAGCGTACAGCAAGCCCTGGGCGTCGCGGTAAAGGCAGGCCGCTTCCGGCGCTAGGGCGGCGCCGTCCAGGACTGCGCCGGTAGCCAGGCTGCCGGCGGCGGCATCGACCGCCACCGTCACGGCCCGTTCCGTATTGGCATCGACAACCAGGGCCATGCCGTCACGGTAGTCGAGATGGCGGCCGCGCAGCGCGATCTTGGCGCGCTCGGTGCCGTCTGCGTTACGCAGGTGCAGCCCTTGCTTGTCGAGCGCCAGCGTGGCGCCGCCGGGCAAGGCGACCGTTTCCCCGGCCGTTGCCGGCATGGCGCACGCCAGCAGGAATGGAATCAAGGACAGGCGGCGCATCAGAACACGCTCGCTTTCAGGCCCAGTTTGTAGGTGCGGCCATATTGCTCGTACTGTGCGTTGTGCGCCTTGACGCCCTGGTAGACGTAGTACTTCTCATTATTCAGGTTGGCGACATCGAAACTCAATTGCACGCCTTTCGACAATTGCCAGGACAGAGAGAAGTCGACCTGCTTCTGGGTATCGACAATGCGCTCCTGTGCGCTATTCAGGATGTCCGGGCCCAGCTCCAGAAGGTAGGGCGACTTATAATTCAGGGCGATGCGGGTGCTGACCGGTCCGGCTTCATAGCCGAGCATCAGGTTCATTACGCGGTCGGACTGGCCCGGCATCGAGATGCGGCGGCCCGCCATGGCGCCAGCCTTGCTGTCGAAGCGTGCGACGTTGGCGCGCGAGTCGGTCAGGGCGCCGTTGATGCCGACCAGCAGTCCGTTGAAGGGCGCCGGCAGCATGCGCAGCGGCTGTTGCCAGGACAGTTCGATGCCGTGCACCCTGGCTTTCTCGCCGTTGGCATAGGTGGTGGCGCTGGTGAAGCCTGCCCACTGGCCACTCCCGGCGAGATTGGTGGTGTAGGTGAAGTCCTTGATGTCCTTGTAGAACAGGTAGGCCGATGCCGCGCCGTCGTTGCCGATCACGCGTTCGACGCCAAAGTCGACGTTGTGGGACCTGAGCGGATTGAGGTCGGGATTGCCGATCGTGGCCTCGGTGGCGCTGGCCAGTGCGATGCCTGGCGCCAGCTGGCTGAAGTTGGCACGTACGACGGAATTGGTCCAGGCGCCGCGCAGGCTGGTGTCGCGGTCCAGGTCATAGCGCAATTGCAGGGACGGCAGCCAGTTGGTGTAGGAACGGCTGCGCTGCAGCGCTGTGATGGCGCTGCCGCGGGTGCGCACGCCCGCAGCGTCGAAGCTCGTATGTTCGGCACGCACGCCAGCCAGCAGGCGCCAGTCGCCCTGGGACAGCGTGTTCTGGAAGTAGGCCGAATCGATATCCTCGTTCAGCGTGAAGTCGTTAATGGCCGATTCCGTGGCCAGGCGCGCCGCATTGCGGTCCAGGCCTGCGACGCGGGCGCGGATGGCGGCCGGATCGAGTGCGGCGCCAATCTGCCCGAAGGGGTAGTCAAGCTGGTGGTCCTGCACGAACGATGCCATGGACAGCGAGCCGGAGACAGCCTTGCTGCCGTAGCTCCATTGGTTGGTGTCATTGGTTTTTTCGCGGCGGCTTGCCTTGGCGCCGAATTTCATGGTGGAGCGCATTTCGCCCACTGCGAACTCATGTCCGAGATCGAACTTCAGGTGGTGCTCGCTGTCCTTCGAATAGCGCTGTTGCAGGGTGATGGCGTTCAGGCTGTAGCTGGCCGGGTCGAAGGCGGAAGCGGGAGCTGTCAAAGCGGGGCGTTCGCTGTTGGTAAAAGCAATGCCCTTGAAGTTGGCGGTGCCGCGGAAGCGGCCGTCGTTCAACGCTTCAGGCGTGTCTTCATCGGCTTTGCTGCGTCCAGCCTGGACGTCCAGCTGCCAGTCGCCCAGTTTCTGCTGGGTGCCGAATACGGTCGACTGGATCTCCTGCGTGTATTTGCGCTGGCGGATGCGCCGTTCGAGCCGGGCGGTGCCCGGCACGCCTTCGGTCAGCGCGCCGCCGCTGACGTTGCTGACGGTAAGGCGGTCGCGCACTTCGTCATCGCTGAACCGGCTCAGGAAGCTGCGCAGGAACCAACTGGCGCCGGCCTGCGGGCGGAAATCGAGGTTCAGCGCGGCGGCGCGCCGCTCACGCACCGGCAGGTAGTCGCGCAACTCGAAGCCCGACAGGCGTTCGCCGTCCCAGGCGCCGCCGGTTTCCACGTTGTCGGAGCCGAACTTGCGCTGTTCGCCGCTCAGGCCTACCGCCAGCCCGAATTTGTCATCGCCGAAGCGGCTGGCCCACAGCATGCCCGCGCCCGGGCTGTTCTGGCCGGTGTTCTGGTCGCGCGAAGCGGCAGCATTGAGCGTCAACAGCGAGCCAGGCAGGTCGAAGGCGGACAGCGCCTTGACTTCGACGGTGCCGCCAAGCGAACTGGCATCCTGTTCCGGCCTCAGGGTCTTGCTGACTTCAAGCGAGCGGATCAGGCCTGCCGGCAGTACGTCGAGGGCCACTGCGCGGCGGCCCGCTTCCGGGGAAGGCACCAGCGCGCCGTTGATGGTGACCGCGTTCAGGTCGGGGCCGAGGCCGCGCACCGTGACGTAGCGGCCTTCGCCTTGGTCGCGCTGCACGGAGACGCCCGGCATGCGCGCCAATGCTTCGGCGGCGTTCTTGTCGGGCAGGTTGCCGATATCGTCGCTGCTCAGGACATTGATGATGTTGTCGGCCTTGTCCTGGGCCGCAATGGATTTGGCCAGCACGGCACGCTGGCCGGTAATGACGACGCTGGCGCCGGCCAGGGAAGCATCCGCAGCATCGGCAGCGATGGCATTGGACAGGGTCAGCACGCCGGCGGCAAGTGCGGTCAGTTGGGTTTTCATGGGCATTCTGTTGGGAGTTGAAGAATGCAGCGGATTATGGGAAGCGCGAATGACAAGTTGGTTACGCGGCAGTGAGCTGAAATGACCCTGTGCCTGTCATGCGCTTGTCACAAGGCGCGACTAAGCTGCGCGGTCATGCTGAAACTTCATCGACATTCCCTGTTGGCCGCGGCGCTTGCCGGGATTGCGTGCCTGCTGCTGTACGCCGGCGCGGGCGAGTCCAAGCCCTTCGGCGCCTGGCGCTGGATGGACATCGTGGCCGAAGGCGGCATGGCCGCCATGGCGGGGCTGTGGTTCGTGATGACGCTGAGCAGCCGTCCGGGCGGGCTGGTCACGCGCCTTCTGGCCGGCGGCCTGGCGGCCATCATGCTCGGTTCCTGGGCCGACTGCCTGGATGAATTCTTCCGGATCGACAAGGCTGCCAGCTGGGACAACTGGCTCGAAGCCCTGGTGCCGCTCGGGATGCTGGTGCTCACCGCAGGCATCTATTACTGGCGCCACGAGCAGTTCATGCTGAACGACCACCTGGCCAAGCGCGAACGCCTGTTCCGCCAGCACCGCGCCTTCGACCGCCTGACGCAACTGGCCGATGCTGCCTACCTGCGCCACCAGATCCGGCTTGAGCAGGAGCGCGACCCTTCAGGGCAGTCTGCCCTGGTGCTGCTGGACATCGATGGATTCCACCGCATCAATCGCGAACATGGCCCGCGCGAGGGCGACCGCGTGTTGCAGGCTGTCGGGCACATGCTGCTGCTTAACTTGCGCAATGAAGACCTGCTGTGCCGCTATGCGGGCGACCGCTTTGCACTGCTGCTGCCCGGCATGGGCGAGGCCGAAGCGCGCGCGCTCGCACAGCACCTGTGCGTCATGGTGGCAATGATGCGCCACCACGGTCCGCAGGGCGCCTTGCAGGTGAGCCTGAGGTACGCTTGCGCGCCTGCGCGGGGCGATGCCGAGAGCTTGCTGGCGCGGCTGTCTCGCGCCATCGGCGAGGCGGGCCGGGCTCCGGCACTAGCGCCTTGCAGCCCGTGATTCGCTACACGCTGCCGGACGAGGCGACCATCCCCGCGCGCGGCTTGCCGTGGCATCTGCTGGACTACGCGGTGCAGCGCGATGCGCTTCCGGCTGCGATTGCGCGCGGCACCGGCATGCCCGGCGATGGCAGCCAGCCAGCGCAAGGCGCGTTGCTGAGCCCACAGCAATGCCTGCAACTGCTGTCGAATACCTTGCGCGAACTCGATAGCCCCGATACCAGTTTCATGCTTGGCCAGCACCTGCTGCCCGGCGCGGCGGAGCCGGCGCTGTCGACGGCACTGCGCCACGCGCCGTCGCTGCAAGACGCGCTGGAGATCCTGTGCCGGTGGCCGTCACGCCTGCTGCCACTGCTGCGGCCCCGCCTGCACGTCGGCGAGGGCCAACTGGTGCTGTACTGGACCGACAGCCATGGCGCGCCCGGCTTGCGCGCGGCGCTGGTTGAGATGCATATGACCGCAGTTGTTGCGCTGGCGCGCTGGCTGGGCGGCCGACGCCTGCCGTGGAAGTTCTGCTTCAACCGTGCCCGCCCGCGCCACATCGAGCAGCATGAGGTGCACCTTGGCGGCGAGCGGCGTTTCGATTGCCAGCTCGATGCAATGCTGCTCGATGCTGGCTGGCTGCTGCAGCCATGGCCGGCGGCGGATGCCGGCGCTTGCGCGGCGGCGTTGGCGAACGCAGGCCAGGCTGCCAATCCGCCCAGCCTGACCGATGCGCTGTACGACTACCTGCTGGCGGAAGTGCGCTGCAGCCCGACGCTGGAGGGCGCCAGCGCCGCCTTCGGCGTCAGCCCGGCCACGCTCAAGCGCCACCTGGCGCGCTACGGAACCCATTTCGTGGCCGAGCTGGACCAGGTGCGCACCCATGTGGCCATGTACCTGTTCCAGTCGCGGCGCGCCGACAATGAGGCGGTGGCCGATTACCTGGGCTTCCATGATGCGGCGAATTTCCGGCGCTCGTTCAAGCGCTGGACAGGGCTGACGCCGGCCTTGCTGCGGGCGTCGCTGGCGCCCTAGGCCAGGGCGAACAGCTGCGAGTAGACCCGCGCCGCCATCAGTCCCAGCGGCTGGTGATGGACGGCTGGCCCCATGTGGCGCGCCAGCATGGTCATGGCCTCGGCTTTTCCGTTGCAGGCCGCAATCTGGGCTTCCAGCAGGCCTAGGTCGCTGGTGATGGTTTCCCAGGCGTGCTCGTCGCCGTCGAAGCGATGGCGCAGGATAGGGCGCGCTCGCTCAGGCTCGGGCGTTGCTTGTGCCGACTCGCCGTTGCCTGCTGCCGGCGGTGCGAGAATGGCGGCAGCGATGGTGCCATTGGCTACGGGAGGGTCTTGCGGCGCACCGTCTTCCGGCGTCGCTGGCAGGGTTTGCAGCCCGATGCGGCCCAGGCCATAGCCCAGTTCCAGCCGTTGCAGGGACTGCGATGCGTTCTCGGGATCGGCCCCTAGCAGCGCGCGCAGCACGTTGAGGACGATAACGTCGGATGGGGGCGGCGGCGGCAGCGCGATGCCCAGCTCGGCCAGTTCGAGCAGGATCGACGGTTGCGCGGCCGGCTGGTCGGCGACCGCCAGCTGGTAGCCAAGCAGCTCCGGCAGGTAACGCTCGCCAGTGCCGGCCAGCGCCAGGCGGATCGCTCCTTGCACGAAACCGGCATCTTCCAGGTCTTGCCAGGTGCTGCAGCCGTGGACGGCAAGCACCTGTCGTACCTGCGCAACATAGTTGGCCGTCGGGACGCCCTTGCCGAGGTAATCGAGGTAGAGCTTGACCAGCGGCATATAGCTGGCCTCGCGCCAGTGATCGAGCGTACTGTGCAGCCAGGAACCTTCGACCAGCAGACCGGGCGCCTGCACGCACAGGAAGCGCCGCGCCTGCGCCAGCGTCGCGAAGTGGCGGCGCGGGGCGCCTGCCTGCCGTCCCTGCTGGTACTGGCGGAATTCCTCAGCACGGTTGCGGTTGCGCAGTTCCAGCCAGTCTTCCAGCCCTTGC
>JBCNOX010000217.1:0-7907 GCA_039593645.1 Pseudoduganella sp. | reverse complement strand
GCGCGGGAGCGGTCGCGCAAGGCGGCCAGGCTGTCCGCCAGGCGCAGCGCTTCGATCACGTGCGCCGACGAGGCATCCAGGCCGTTCTTGCGCAGCAGGCGCACGGCGTCGGTCAGCCAGTAGGCCGATGCGCGCTGCGGCGTGTGCCACAGGTGGTGGTACCAGCCGGGGGCTTGCACGCCGGCGCCGTAGCCGCTGTCGAAACTCAGGCGGCCGTAGCTCCACGGCGTCCAGGTTGCCGCAACCTTGGCCTTCGGCAGCTCGCTCAGCACGTCCTTGTCATGCTTGGCGGTGGGCATGTCGCGCAAGGCCGGCACGTGCCAGGCGCCGCACACCACGGCAATCCGTTGGTAGCCCTGCTTCTGGGCGGCGCGGATCATCTGGCGCATATGCGCTTCGCGCTGGGCCTCGCGCGGCGCCAGCGGTTCCGCCAGCGACTTGCGGGCCACCGACATCATTTCTTCGATGGCGGCGAACAGTTCCAGGCTGTCGTGGCGCTGCTCGACCAGGTGGTCCCACCAGGTTTCGAAATCCGAGAATCCGGCGGCTTGCGCGAGTTGGAGCATCGCATCGCCGCTGCGCTGGACCGGCTGCGGCGCATTTTCACCCTCCTCCTCGGCCGCCACCGACATATTGGCGGCCAGCGTATGCGCCATCGGCAGGTCGATGAAACGGGTCGGCACGCCGTGCGCCTGGCCATACTGGATGGCCTGCCATTCCGGCGAAAACTCCGCGAACGGGAAATGCGAGGCGTGCTGCGGCATGGCCGGTGCGTACACCAGCAGCGCCACCGGCGGGCGCATTTCAGCGTGCGCGGCCAACGGCAGCAGGTCATCCGCTTCCGGCGGACCTTCGATCAGGATCGCATCCGGCTGCAATTGCTGCAAAGCCTGCGCCAGGCTGCGCGCGCAGCCGGGGCCATGGTGGCGGATGCCGAAGAAATGCAGCACCATCAGAGCACTGCGTGGCAGGCGCGGTACAGGTCTTTCCAGCCTTCGCGTTCCTTGACCACGGTTTCCAGGTATTCCAGCATGACCACGCGGTCCTGCACCGGGTCCTTGACGATGGCGCCCACCACCGACGACGCCATGTCGGCCCCGCGCAGCATGCCGTCGCCGAAGTGTGCTGCCAGCGACATGCCGTTGGTGACCACCGAAATCGCTTCGGCGGTACTCATGCTGGCGCTCGGCGATTTGAGCTTGATCTTGCCGTCGTCGGTCTGGCCGGCGCGCAGTTCGCGGAAGATGGTGACGATGCGCCGGATCTCTTCCAGCGCCGGCTTCTCGATCGGCAGCTCCAGCGCGCGTCCCAGGCTGGCCACGCGGCTTTCAACGATGCTGACTTCCTCGTCTGCGCTGTCCGGCAGCGGCAGCACCACCGTATTGAAACGGCGCTTCAGGGCGCTGGACAAATCGTTCACGCCGCGGTCGCGGTCATTCGCGGTGGCGATCACGTTGAAGCCCTTGGCTGCCTGCACGTATTCGTCCAGTTCCGGAATCGGCAGCATCTTTTCCGACAACAGGCTGATGAAACTGTCCTGCACTTCGGATGGAATGCGGGTCAGCTCCTCGATACGGGCCAGCTTGCCGGTGCGCATGGCACGCATGACCGGGCTTGGCACGATGGCGTCCTGGCTCGGGCCCTTGGCCAGCAGCTGCGCGTAGTTCCAGCCGTAGCGGATGGTTTCTTCCGCGGTGCCGGCCGTGCCCTGCACCACCAGGTTGGAGTTGCCGCTGATGGCCGCCGCCAGGTGTTCCGACACCCAGGATTTCGCCGTGCCCGGCACGCCCAGCAGCAGCAAGGCGCGGTCGGTTGCCAGCGTGGCCACGGCGATCTCGATGATGCGGCGCTTGCCGATATACTTCGGCGTAATCTCGAAGCCATTGTCCAGCGTGCCGCCCAGCAGGTAGGTGGCGACCGCCCATGGCGACAGTTCCCAGTTCGGCGGGCGCTGACGCTGGTCGGCTTCCTTCAGCGCCGCCAGTTCATGTGCAAACTGCTGTTCGGCGCTTTGGCGCAGTACCTTGATCTCGTTAGCCATGCTCACTCCTTATTGTCCATAAAGCTGCGGTGCAGCGTGTTTTTGAAGCGCAGGGCTTCTTTCATTTCATCGACCAGTTGGCGCCAGTTGTCCCAATGCGCCCATCCCGGCTCCGGCCATCCCTGTTCCAGGTAATCCATTTCACTGATGTCCAGCAAGGCGGCCATCGTGTCGAACTCCAGCTTCATGCTGTAGCTCGGCGCATCCTTCTCGCGCATCATCTGCTGCAGGCGTCCCAGCAGCAGGCGCGACACCTCCGGCGACACCTGGGCGCTGCCTGCGCTTGCCATTTCCCGGGCCAGCATCAGTGCATCGGGCACGCCTTGGGCGTTGCCGCATTCCAGCCAGGCGTGCAGTACACGCTCGCGTCCCGCGGGCGGCAAGGCCATCGCCATCTCGGCAAACCTCGCCGAAAGGACGCGGGCATTCGGCACCTTCGAAGCATGGATGGCGACGAACCACTCGGCAGCCTGCTCCGAGCCGGCGCGGGCGGAAAAGCCGATAGCGTGTACCAGGCCTTCCAGCAGCACACGTCCGAACTCGTTGGCCTGCATCACCTGCATCACCCCGGCCGGACCGACGCCCCAGCGTCCGGACCAGTGCGACGGCGGTATGCATTGCATCATATTGAACAGCCAGGACTGCTTTTCGCCCATGTGGTAAGGGTTTTCCACGCCGACGCCGTCGCGCTTCATCGCCTTGTCGCAGGCCTCCGGCAATGCCACATCCAGTGCGGGCAGTTCGCCTTCGCCTTTGGTCTGCAGCGTGAACAGGGCCTCCAGCCGCGCCGCGCAACGCGCGCCAAGCTGGGAGCCGGGCAGGATGGCCAGCAACTCGCGCGCGGCGCCGCGCACTTCCTTGCGCTTGTCGTCCAGAGCCGCCTCCAGGAAAGGCTCGTCGGCCAGCGACAGCCCTACCTCCAGGCATGGCAACAGCGTTGCGCGCAGGTCGGCCTGCTCCTGGGCCCAGCCGCTTTGCAGGCTCGCCAGCGCCGCAGCAGGATCGGCGGCGCGCATCGCCCGCAATGCGGCGGCGCGCTGCGCAGGACTTCCGGTGTTCCATGCCAGGTCCACGGCAGCCGAATCAGCGGAGCCGGCAACGTACTTCGCGCCCCATTCCGGGCTTTGCGCCACCAGCCAGCGGCCGCGCTCCCCAAGTACCGGCAGCAGCTTTTCACGCAATGCAGGCTTGCCCATGCCCTGCTCCAGCAACGGAACCAGGCAGGCATGCGGCACGGCCACGCCGGATGCGTGCGCAAGCGTCAGCCAGGACGGCAGCAGGCCGGGGTGCATGCCGCGCATCAGCAGCAGCAAAATGTCTTCGGCGGCGCGAGGGCATGCAGCGCCGTCCGGGGCGGCGGCCGCTGGCGATTCTACTCCCGCCGCAGGCAGGAAGCCGGCGCGCTGCCACAGGTCCTGCGCGGCCAGGGCCTGCCACAGGCTTTGCCCGGCCAACGGCTGCAACGCAGGCGCGACACCGCTTGCCGGATCGAATGGAACGCGGCTGGTGCCGGCCAGCACGGCCTTATGCATATTAACGGGCAGTTGCATCAGGCGTTCGCTCCATCGAGATTGAAACTGCGGCCGGCGACGCTGGCCGACAGCGGCAGGAAGGAATAGCCCTGCCATAATCCGAACACCCGCAACGGATGGCCGCCAGCCAGCGCGTGCAGTTGCCAGCCCTGGCGGAATGCCGCATCGACCGCTAGCGCGTCGCCATTGGCCGCGCGCAGCGACCACGGCGTGGCCTTGCCGCCTTCATGGACAGGCGTCACCTGTTCCAGCGCCATGGGCCAGGATTCGAGGAAGGGATTGGCGGCCAGGGCCTGCGCATAGCGTTCGAATTCGGCAGACATTTCGGTCGGCGCGAGAACCGGCAGCGCGGCCGGTGCGGCGTCCAGCAGCTTCATGTCGTCGGCAAAGACAACACGCATTGGCACGGCTGCGGGATAGTAATGCACGATACCCTGGTAGACCGCGCCAAGCGGCGGGGCCGGCGGCAGCGCCATGCTGCCTGCGGAAAATTGCAGCAGCATGGCCCAGCGCCCGCTGCTTTCGCCCCGCAGGAACGTCGCGCAACTGCCGATGCGCCCATCGTCCAGCGTACGCGCGCCGAGCACCTGCCAGCGATCCTGAACGCCTGGCTGCGCCAGCACATCCTCCTGGCTGGTCGCCCAGCCGATGGCGGCGCGCACCTCATGCTGCAAGCCTTCCGGCAACGATGCCAGGCGCGCATAGGCTTGCCGCAACAGCGCCAGCTGCGCCAGTTCGCGCGCGGCGTCCAGTTCCCAGCCGTCGTTGCCGCCGCCATAAATCGAAAGCCCCAGGCGCCGTACGCGCGAAGCCAGGCCCGAAGCCTGCGTATCCACCAGGCGGGCGGCCATCGCCTCCCAGTCCTTGGACGGCTTGCTGCGCAGCGTGGCCAGGCCTTCGCGCGCCAGGTCTTCCAGCCAAGCGTCGAGCACGGCCAAGCCGGTTTCCACATTGCCCTGTCGTTTCTCCTGCCGCTTTTGCTGGCTCGCCTCGCGCGCCGCGATTGCTTCCGGCGTTGCCGCTTCCGCTTCTTTGGCAGCCTTCTTCTCGCTGCGCTCCTCGCGGCTTTGCAGCCAGTCGCTCACCCACTGCGGCGCATCGGTTTCCTTGAAGGCGGCGCTGTCGCGCGCATACAGCAGGTAAAGGCCGATGCCGTGCTTGCAGGGGAATTTGCGGCTCGGGCAGTTGCATTTGAAGGCAGGCCCCGCCAGGTCGATCTGGGCGCGGTAGGGCTCCTTGCCACTGCCCTGGCAAAGCCCCCACAGTGCTTGCGCATGGCCACCGAGGCCGGACCATTTGGAAAGGCTGGCCTGCCCGGTGCCAGCTTTGGCGGATGCAGCGTCCGGCGCAAGCGCCAGGATTTGTTCGGCAGTGAGGCTCACAATCACCTGTTAAAGTGGAGGGTAAAACGAGCCGCAAGTGTTGCAAGAATACTTACTTATGTCAATAAAACTAGAGCGTGCGCGCGCTGAGAAACTTGCGCGCCAGCCCGTCCCCACCTCACCTGCCGCCTGGCTTGCATGGTTTGACGGTTCCGCCCATCCCAACCCTGGACGCATCGGCATCGGCGTGCTGTTGTCCGGCCCGGCCGGAGAGCGCGTGGAAATCAGCCGCCGCGCAGGCCACGGCAGCAGCGGCGACGCCGAATACCTGGCCCTGATCGCAGCACTGGAAAAGGCAGTGGAACTGGGTGTGCCGGAACTGCTGGTGTACGGCGACAGCCAGGTAGTGGTGCAGGATGTGCTGTTGTCGCCCCGGGCCGGGGCCAAGGCGCTGGAAGAACATCGCGCCCGCGTCGGGCAATTGATGGCGGCACTGGCGCTGGTGAACGTGCGCTGGGTGCCGCGCCACAGGAATGGGGATGCGGATCGCCTGTCGCAACAGGCGATCCACGAAGGCGCCGCTTAGCGGACCTTGAATACGCTGACCACGTCGGCCAGGTTGCTGGCCTGGTTCTGCATGGATTCGGCGGCCGCCGCCGCTTCTTCCACCAGCGCGGCATTTTGCTGCGTGACCTGGTCCATCTGGCCGACTGCCTTGTAGACTTCCTCGATGCCGGAGCTTTGTTCGGCGCTGGCGGCCGTGATCTCGCTGATGATGTCCGACACGCGCTGCACGCTGGAGACGATTTCCTCCATCGTGTGACCCGCATCCGACACCAGGCGCGTACCGGCGTTCACTTTCTCGACCGAGTCGCCGATCAGCTCCTTGATCTCTTTCGCCGCCGCAGCCGAACGCTGCGCCAGGTTGCGCACTTCCGAGGCCACCACGGCAAAGCCGCGGCCCTGCTCGCCGGCGCGCGCCGCCTCCACCGCCGCGTTCAGCGCCAGGATATTGGTCTGGAACGCAATGCCGTCGATCACGGTGATGATGTCCACGATCTTGCGCGAGGAAGCGTCGATCGACTCCATGGTGCCGACCACTTCCGACACCACGCTGCCGCCCTTGCGCGCCACCGAAGCCGCGGCACCGGCCAGCTGGTTGGCCTGGCGCGCATTGTCGGCATTCTGCTTGACGGTGGACGTCAGTTCTTCCATCGACGATGCAGTTTCCTCCAGCGACGCCGCCTGCTGCTCGGTGCGTGCCGACAGGTCCTGGTTGCCCGCCGCGATCTCGCTGGAAGAGATAGTGATCGAATGGGTGCCGTTGCGGACTTCGCTGACGATGTTCAGCAAAGCCTGGTTCATGTCGCGCAGTGCGCCCAGCAACTGGCCGGTTTCGTCGTTGCCGTGCACGCGGATATCGCCGGTCAGGTCGCCCGCCGCCACGCGGCGCGCCGCTTCCACTGCGCGCGACAACGGCATGGTGATGCCCTTGGTCAGCATGAAGGCGCATACAGCGCCAAACGCCACCGCCAGCCCGGCCAACACGGCCAGCAGGCTGCGGCTGTTGGCGGAAATGCTGTCGATATCCTTGCCGATGGCGTCGATCTTCCCGCGCTGCAGCGACAGCAGGTCCTGCACCAGCACCTGGTACTGCGCGGCAGCCGGACGGTACGTCTTTTCGAACACTTCGTTCGCCTGCTCCAGCTCACCGTCGGTTTTCAGCTTGGCGACCTTGTCGCGCGAAGCGATATAAGCCTTGCGCTGTTCCATCACGCGATCCCACAAGGCTTTCTCGTCGGCGTCGCTGATCAGCGGTTCGATCTGCTTCTGCAATTCGGCCGACGCAGCAGTGGAAGCTTTCGATTCTTCGGCAAAGAAGGAGCCCAGCGATGCGTCGCTGCTGCGGGCAATCGCGGTAGTGCGGCGAATCGCGCTATCGATCTTCGAATACCAGTCGGAGATCATGCGTTCCTTGGCCAGAGGAGTTTCCATCATATGGCGCGTGGCGCCGGCAACTTGCTGCAGACGCCAGACGCCGAGGGCAGCGATCACAATGGACAACGCAAGCGTCACGGCAAAGCCGAATGCCAGGCGTTTGCCGATACTCATATTATTCAGGAACTTCATGCCGCCATCTTCTCGATCAGGCCCATGTCGGCCGACGACATCAGGCGTTCAATATCAACCAGGATCAGCATGCGGTCTTCGATGGTGCCCAGGCCCGTAATGTATTCGGTATTCATGGAACCGCTGATGTCCGGCGCCGGCTTGATCTGCTCCGGTTGCAGGGTCGTGACATCGGACACGGCGTCCACTACGATACCCACGGTGCGGGAGCCGATGTGCAGGATGATGACCACAGTGAACGGGCCGTAAGTCGGCTCGCCAAGCTGGAAGCGCACGCGCATGTCGATGATCGGCACGATCAGGCCGCGCAGGTTGATCACACCCTTGACGTAGTCCGGCGCGCTGGCGATGCGGGTCGGGTTCTCGTAGCTGCGAATCTCGCTGACCTTCTGGATATCGATGCCGTATTCTTCCTGGCCCAGGGTAAAGGCCAGGAACTCGGCAGCCTGGTTGGCAGTTGTAGTCATGATAATTTTTCACTTATGAACGATGACAGCATAATGTTACCGTAGACCAATAAAATAATCACCAAGAATTTTGCCCTAGAGAAACATACAAGCTTGCGATAAATACATGGCACAATTGCGCAGCTAAAAACGGAATCAAGGTTTTATGGATAACACTCTGAGCACTTGGCAGCCGCGCCTGGTCGCGCTGGCCAGCGCAGCGGCGGGCGACGATGGCGCCCACGACACCAATCATTTGCACCGCGTGTGGCGCAATGCCAATCTGCTGTTGGACCAGCATCCCGAAGCAGACCGCCTGGTGGTGATGGCTGCCTGCTACCTGCACGACCTGGTCAACCTGCCGAAGAACCACCCGGAGCGCCACCTGGCCTCGCGCCAGGCCGCAGCGCTTGCCCGCACCCAACTGGCCGAAGCG
>JBCNOX010000216.1:0-7926 GCA_039593645.1 Pseudoduganella sp. | reverse complement strand
CTGCGTTGTCTTTAGCCTTGATCGACAGCTGGATCGAACGTGCCTTGCGATCGATGTTGATCACCAGGGCTTCCACGGAATCACCAACCTTCAGGTGGGTGCCGGCATCTTCCACGCGGTCGCGGGAAATTTCGGAAGCGCGCAGGTAGCCTTCAACGTCGTCGGACAGCTGGATCACGGCGCCTTTCGGCTCAACCGACTTAACGGTACCGGTAACCAGGGAGCCCTTGTCGTTCATGGCTGCGAAGTTGTTGAATGGATCGCCTTCCAGTTGCTTAACGCCCAGGGAAACGCGCTCACGCTCAACGTCGATTGCCAGAACCACGGCTTCCAGTTCGTCACCTTTCTTGAACTTGCGTACGGCTTCTTCGCCGGACTCGGTCCAGGACAGGTCGGACAGGTGCACCAGGCCGTCGATGTTGCCTGGCAGGCCGATGAACACGCCGAAGTCGGTGATCGACTTGATCGCGCCCTTGACCTTATCGCCCTTCTTGTGGGTCATGCCGAAGTCGTCCCAAGGGTTTGCCTTGCACTGCTTCATGCCCAGGGAGATACGACGACGCTCTTCGTCGATTTCCAGAACCATCACTTCAACTTCGTCGCCCAGCTGAACAACCTTGTTCGGAGCTACGTTCTTGTTGGTCCAGTCCATTTCGGACACGTGAACCAGGCCTTCGATGCCCTGTTCAACTTCAACGAACGCACCGTAGTCGGTCAGGTTGGTGACTTTACCGAACAGGCGGGTGCCTTGTGGGTAACGACGGGACAGACCGGTCCAAGGATCGTCGCCCAGTTGCTTCACGCCCAGGGACACACGGTTCTTCTCTTGATCGTACTTCAGGACCTTGGCGGTGATTTCCTGACCCACGGTCAGCACTTCCGATGGGTGACGTACACGACGCCATGCCAGGTCGGTGATGTGCAGCAGGCCGTCGATGCCGCCCAAGTCAACGAACGCACCGTAGTCGGTGATGTTCTTGACGACGCCGGTTACCACGGTGCCTTCTTTCAGGGTTTCCATCAGCTTCTGACGCTCTTCGCCCATCGAAGCTTCGATAACGGCGCGGCGGGACAGAACCACGTTGTTGCGCTTGCGGTCCAGCTTGATAACCTTGAACTCGAGGGTCTTGCCTTCGAATGGGGTGGTGTCTTTAACTGGACGGGTGTCTACCAGCGAACCTGGCAGGAAAGCACGGATGCCGTTGGTCAGAACGGTCAGGCCGCCCTTGACTTTGCCATTGACGGTACCAACGACGATCTCGCCGGATTCCATTGCTTTTTCCAGTGCCAGCCACGATGCCAGGCGCTTAGCCTTGTCACGGGACAGGATGGTATCGCCGAAACCATTTTCCAGCGATTCGATGGCCACGGAAACGAAGTCGCCTACTTTGACTTCCAGTTCGCCTTGGTCATTCTTGAATTCTTCAACAGGAATGAAAGCTTCCGATTTCAGGCCTGCGTTAACGATCACAAAGTTGTGGTCCAGACGCACGACTTCAGCGGAGATCACTTCGCCAGAGCGCATGTCTTGACGCGACAGGGACTCTTCGAAGAGGGCTGCAAAACTTTCCATTATTTATTTCCAGGTTAGCCAGTAAGGCCCGCACTATGCGGCTTCAACTGGGTTAGGGGTTGAACAAAAACAGCTACTTATTTGTGGGTGGCGGCCCACCATTTCAACACCTGTTCGGTCGCTTCATCAGCGTTCATTGCAGATGTATCGAGGATGTGCGCCCCCTCCGCTGGTGCCAGCGGAGCAATGGCCCGGTTCATATCCCGGTCGTCGCGCGCTTTCAAATCCATCAGCAGGTCTTGCATACTAGCAGAAATTCCCTTTCCGATCAATTGCTTATAGCGACGATCGGCGCGCGCTTCGACGGAGGCGGTCAAAAACACCTTGAGCGGGGCGTGCGGGAAGATCACGGAGCCCATGTCGCGGCCGTCGGCGACCAGCCCCGGTGTCTTGCGGAAACTCAGTTGCAGGCCGTACAGGGCCTGGCGCACCGCGGGCAGGGCTGCGATTTTCGATGCAGTATTGCCAACTTCTTCGGCGCGGATGGCGTCGGTGACGTTTTCCTGCGACAGGTAGATGGCGTCGCCGGCGAAGTGGATGTTGAGGTGCTCGGCCAGCTTGGCCAGGGCGTGCTCGTCGTTCAGGTTGGTTTCGCGGCGCAGGGCTTGCAGCGCGGTCAGGCGGTACAGGGCGCCGGAATCGAGGAGGTGGAAGCCAAGCTTTTCCGCGACCTTGTGGGCTACGGTGCCCTTGCCGCTAGCGGTCGGGCCGTCGATGGTGATGACTGGGATGTTCGATGTTGGCATAAAGTTAAATATTAAACCGGTAAACCGGTGTCAGACCCGCAGGGTCTGACACCCGGCCCGCGACAGCCGTAGACTGGTGCCTGACCCTGCGGGTCAGGCACCGCTTTACCGGTTTTAGCTAAAAGTTAAACGCTACCACGCTTCGCGATAGACGCAAACGCAGTGAAATACTCAGGGAACGTCTTCGCGACGCATTTTGGATCATTGATGCGAACCTTGGCGCCCTGACGAATGAAGCCATCCAGCGAAGCGAGCGAGAAGCACATCGCCATGCGGTGGTCGTCATAAGTATCGATGGCAGCCGGCAGCAGCGTAGCCGGCGGCGTGACGGACAGCCAATCAGCCCCCTCCTCCACCTTCGCGCCCAGCTTGCGCAGCTCAGTCGCCATGGCCGACAGCCGGTCAGTCTCCTTCACTCGCCAGGAAGCGATATTGCGCAGGGTGGTGGTTCCTTCGGCATACAGCGCCGCCACGGCAATGGTCATCGCCGCATCCGGAATATGGTTGAAGTCCATGTCGACCGCCTTCAGCGGGCCTGCGGCGCTGGCTTCGATCCAGTTATCGCCCATGACAATGGTCGCGCCCATCTGCTCCAGCGCCTGCGCAAAGCGCACGTCGCCCTGGATCGAGTTGTTGCCCACGCCCTGCACCCGCACCGGGCCACGGCCAATCGCGCCGGCGGCCAGGAAGTAGGAAGCGCTGGAGGCGTCGCCTTCAACATGGATGGTGCCAGGACTCTTGTAGGTCTGCCCAGCCGGAATGGTGAACGACGACCAGCCATCCTGTTCCACTACGCCGCCGAAGCGGCGAATCAGGTTCAGGGTAATCTCGATGTACGGCTTGGAAATCAGCTCCCCTTCCACCTCGATGGTCACCGCATGCTCGCGCGCCATCAGCGGCGCCACCATCAGCAGCGCGGTCAGGAACTGGCTCGACACATCGCCGCGCACCGAGAGGCGCTGCGACTTGAACTCGCCGGTGCGGATGTGCAGCGGCGGGTAGCCTTTGTTCATGGTGTATTCGATATCGGCGCCGGCGGCGTTCAATGCGTCGACCAGGTCGCCGATCGGACGCTCGTGCATGCGCGGCACGCCGTGCACCTTGTAGTCGCCGCCGATCACGGCCAGCGCCGCGGTCAGCGGGCGGATCGCGGTGCCGGCGTTGCCCATGAACAGGTCGGCAGTGCGCAGCGGCCAGCTGCCTTTCACGCCCTGCACCACGTGCACGGTGCTTTCGCCTTCGCGGTGCTCGGTCCAGTCCACGCCCAGCGAGCGCAGCGCGGCCAGCATCACGGCGGTGTCGTCGGAGGCCAGCAGGTCGATGACCCGGGTTTCGCCTTCCGCCAGCGCGGCCAGCAGCAGGATGCGGTTGGAGATCGATTTCGAGCCCGGCAGGCGCACCGGGCCCTGGGCATGGGCGACGGGCAGCAGGTCGAGGTAATGCGGATAATCAGTCATGCGTGTTCCTTATTCTGCCGCCGCGTCTTTCGGCTGCGGCGGCTCTGCCGCCTCAATGGTCTCGATCCATTGCCGGCGCGCGCGCTGGGCGTTGGCGTAGGTGGCTTCAAGGGCGGCGGCGTCGCCAGCGGCAAGGCTGGCGCGCAAACGGGTTAATTGTGCCAGATAGGCATCCAGCTCAGTCAGGAGTGCGGCCTGATTGGCGAGGCTGATATCGCGCCACATTTCAGGCGAGCTGCCGGCGATACGGGTGAAGTCGCGGAATCCGCTGGCAGCATATTGGAACAGCAAATCCGAGTGGGGCTTGCGCTCGATGTCGTCTACCAGCGCGTAGGCCAGCAGGTGGGGAAGATGGCTGACCGCGGCGAACACTTTGTCGTGGTCTTCCGGGGTCAGGGTATGGATGATGGCGCCGCAGGCTTTCCAGGCGGCGGCTACGCGGTCTACTGCTGCTGGGTCGTTTTCGGGCAGCGGCGTGAGGACGGCTTTCTTGCCTTTGTACAGGTCGACGATGGCGGCGTCGGGGCCGTTGGTTTCGCGGCCGGCGATGGGGTGGCCGGGGACGAATTGACTCACTCGCTCGCCCATGACGGCGCGGGCGGCAGCTACCACGTCGGATTTGGTGCTGCCGGCGTCGGTGACCACGGTTGCGGCGTCGAGGTGGCGCAGGATAGCTGTCAGGATGCGGCTCGTCTGTGCGACTGGGGCGGCCAGCAGGATCAGGTCGGCGCCGGCGATTGCTTCTTCAAACCGGTAACCCAGTGTCTGACCCGCAGGGTCAGACACTGATACGCGGCCGTCGCTGGCCGGTGTCTGACCCTGCGGGTCAGACACCGGGGTACCGGTTTGGGAAACGGCCGAGTCGATGATGCCCAGCTCAAGAGCCCGCGCCAGGAACGCGTCGGAACGATCCACGCCAACAATATGCCGAACAGCGCCAGCCTGCTTCAGCGCCCGCGCAAACGAGCCGCCGATCAGGCCAACACCGAAAATAACAACCTTATTAAGCACGGTCCTCCGCCAGCGCCTTACGCAGCGCAGAAATCAGTACCGCATTCTCTTGCGGCAGGCCGATGGAAATACGCAGCCACTGTGGCAGGCCGTAGTTGCCGACCGGGCGCACGATCACACCCTGCTTCAGCAGCGCCAGGTTGATGCGCGCACCAGCCGCGTCGTCCGAGCCAACGCGCACCAGCACGAAATTGCCGTACGAAGGCACGTATTCCAGGCCCATGTCCTTGAACGCTTCCACGAACTGCTGGTAACCCGCTGCATTGTTCGCAGCCGATTTGGACAGGAATTCCTTGTCGTTCAGCGCCGCAATCGCCGCAGCCTGTGCCAGCGAGTTCACGTTGAAAGGCTGGCGGATACGATTCATCAAGTCAGTCACTTCCGGCTGCGCCAGCGCGAAGCCAACACGCAGGCCTGCCAGGCCGTAGGCCTTGGAGAAGGTGCGCGACACCAGCAGGTTCGGGTACTTCTTGACCCAGGCTGCCGACTCGTACTGGTCTTCCTTCTTCAGGAATTCGTTGTAAGCCTCATCCAGCACCACGACCACGTGGGCAGGCACCTTCTGCAGGAAGGCTTCGATCTCGGCGCCGGACACGAAGGTGCCGGTCGGGTTGTTCGGGTTGGCGATGAACACCAGCTTGGTATCCGCTTCGATCGCGGCAGCCATCGCATCCAGGTCGTGGCCGTAGTTCTTGGCCGGCACCACGATGTGGCGCGCGCCGATGCCCTGGGTCGCCAGTGCGTACACGGCGAACGAGTACTGCGAGTACACCACGGACTGGCCGCGCTCAACGAATGCGTGTGCAGCAATTTCCAGAATGTCGTTGGAGCCGTTGCCCAGGGTGATCCAATCCATCGGCACGTCGTAGCGCTTGGACAGCGCCATCTTCAGGTCGAAGGCGTTGGCATCCGGGTAGCGGCCCAGGTCAGCGGCGGCAGCGGCCATCGCCTTCTGCGCCGATTCAGGCACGCCGAACGGGTTTTCGTTCGATGCCAGTTTAACGATGGATTCTTCTTTCAGGCCAAACTCGCGCGCCACCTCGGAGATAGGCTTGCCAGCCTGGTATGGAGCGATTGCGCGAACGTATTCAGGGCCGTAATTCTTGGACATGTTTCTAATCTCTTATAAAGGTCAGGTGAGGCTGGTCGGGTAAGAGCCCAGCACTTTGAAGAAGGCAGCATTGTCCTTGAGTTCAGCCAATGCCTTTGTCACGGACGGGTCTTGTACGTGCCCTTCTACGTCTACATAGAAATAGTATTCCCAGGTGCCGATGCGGGCCGGGCGCGATTCGAAGCGCGTCATCGACACGCCGTGCTTGGCCAGTGGCGCCAGCAGCTGGTACACCGCGCCGGCCTTGTTCGGCACGGCCAGCACCATCGACGTGTGGTCGCGGCCGGACGGATTGGTCTGCAGACTGCCGATCACGACGAAGCGGGTGCGGTTGTGCGGGTCGTCCTGGATGTGGGCCTTGACCACGCCCAGGCCGTACATTGCACCGGCGTGTTCGCTGGCGATGGCGGCGATGGTCGGGTCGTCGCCCGCCATGCGTGCCGCTTCGGCGTTCGACGCCACGGCGCGGCGCTCGATATGCGGGTAATTCAGGTTCAGCCAGACCTGGCACTGGGCCAGGGCTTGCGAATGGGCGCAGATGACCTGCACGCCGTCCATGGTGCCGGTGCGCGACATCAGGCTATGCTGCACGGCGATGGCAATCTCGCCGCTGATCAGGCACGGCGTGGCCAGCATCAGGTCGAGGGTGCGGTTGATCGCGCCTTCGGAGGAATTCTCGACTGGCACCACGCCGAAATCGGCGGTACCGGCTTCGGTGGCGCGGAACACTTCGTCAATCGAGGCGCAAGGCAGCGGTTCGATGGCGGTGCCGAATTGCGCGTACACCGCCTGCTCGCTGAAGGTGCCGGCCGGGCCGAGGTAGGCCACGGTCACGCGGCGCTCCAGCGCACGGCATGCCGACATGATTTCGCGGAAGATGGTCTGCACTTCGCGCGCGCCCAGCGGGCCCGGGTTGCGCTCGGCCACGCCGCGCAGCACCTGTGCCTCGCGCTCGGGACGGAACACGGGCGCGTTGGTTTCGGCTTTGACGTGCCCTACTTCCTGCGCCACTTTGGCGCGCTCGCTGAGCAACGCCAGGATTTGCGCGTCGATCGAATCGATCTTTTCGCGGAGGGGTTTCAGTTTGTCTGTCATTCGTTTGCGTTCACTTTTGTGCTGGCTCTTAAGCCGGTAGTGCAGTGTCTGACCCGCAGGGTCAGACACTTCGGCCGGCGGCGGCCGCGTATCGGTGTCTGACCCTGCGGGTCAGACATCGGGTTACCGGTTTTAACGGCCAGCAAATTCGTTCAAATAATCAACCAGCGCTTGCACGCCTTCGATTGGCATCGCGTTATAGATCGATGCCCGCATACCACCGACGGACTTGTGGCCCTTCAGCTGCAACAGCCCGCGCGCCTTCGCACCGGCCAGGAATGCTTCATTTTTCGATTCGTCGCGCAGGTAGAACGGTATATTCATGCGCGAGCGGTATTCTTTCGCGACGCGATTCTGGTAAAAATCGTCCGCGTCCAGGGCCGCGTACAGCAGCTCTGCTTTTTCAATATTACGCTTTTCCATGGCCGCCACGCCGCCCTGCTTTTTCAGCCACTGGAACACCAGGCCGGCGATATAGATGCCGTAGGTAGGCGGTGTGTTGAACATGGATTCATGTTCCGCCACGGTGGCGAAGTTCATCGCCGACGGCGTGATCGGCAGCGCCTTGCCCAGCAAGTCTTCGCGGATGATGACCACGGTCACGCCGGCCGGTCCGATATTCTTTTGCGCACCGCCAAAGATCACGCCGTACTTGCTCACATCGACGGGACGCGACAGGATGTGCGAGGACATGTCCGCCACCAGCGGCACATCGCCCTGCACGGTCGGCGTGAAGTTGTACTCGACGCCATCGATGGTTTCGTTGGTGCAGATATGCAGGTAGGCAGCGTCCTTGGTGAGCTTCCACGATTCCTGCGCCGGCACGCCCGAGAAGCCGTCCGCCTGCGAGGAGCGGCTACGGGTCCATGACGGGCCGGCGCTCGTCTTCGACAGCTATCCGGAGATGAAGGCCGCCATCGACGACGAGGATCT
>JBCNOX010000215.1:0-7949 GCA_039593645.1 Pseudoduganella sp. | reverse complement strand
TGGAGATGATGGAAGCCGCGTCGGCGCGCTATGACATGGACCGTTTCGGCATGTGCCCGCGGCCTTCGCCGCGCCAGGCCGACCTGATGATCGTGGCCGGCACCCTGACCAACAAGATGGCGCGCGCCATGCGCAAGGTGTACGACCAGATGCCCGAGCCGCGCTACGTGGTGTCGATGGGTTCCTGTGCCAATGGCGGCGGCTATTACCACTACTCCTACTCCGTGGTGCGCGGCTGCGACCGCATCGTACCGGTCGACGTCTATGTACCCGGCTGCCCGCCGACGCCGGAAGCCCTGCTGTATGGCCTGATGCAGCTGCAGCAGAAAGCCCGGCGCGGCGAGCGCGCCGTCATGCTGCGCGATTAGCTGGCGCGATTAGCTGCCGCGATAGGTCGAATACGACCAGGGTGACACCACCAGCGGCACATGGTAGTTCTGGTCGGCATGCGCGATGCCGAAGGCGATCGTCACCTGGTCGATGAAGCGCGGCGTCGGCAGTTCGACACCTTGCGCCGCGAAATAGTCGCCCGCGCCGAACACCAGCTCATACTGGCCGGGGCGCATGCTGTCGCCCTCCAGCAGCGGCGTGCTGCAGCGGCCATCGGCATTCGTCACATCCTCCTTGACCAGCGTGCGGCTGCCACCGGCCAGCGCGTACAGCGCCACCCGCACGCCGGCGCCGGGGCGGCCGCTGGCGGTATCGAGGACGTGCGTGCTCAGTTTTCCCATTTTGCATTCCTTATTTTGCGTATCCGGCAAATCATATACTGGTGCCATAACGCCAATATATTATTGAGCATATACCTTTCATCCCCGGATCCATTATGAGCAACTACCCTCGCGACCTCGTCGGCTACGGCCGCACGCCACCCCACCCGCAATGGCCAGGCCAGGCCCGCGTGGCCCTGCAATTCGTGCTGAACTACGAAGAGGGCGGCGAGAATTGCGTGCTGCACGGCGACCCGGCCTCGGAAACCTTCCTGTCCGAGATCATCGGGGCGGCAGCCTTCCCGAACCGCCACATGAGCATGGAGTCGATCTACGAGTATGGCTCGCGCGCCGGGCTGTGGCGCCTGCTGCGCATGTTCGAAGAGCGCAAGCTGCCGCTGACCATCTTCGGCGTGTCGATGGCACTGCAGCGCCATCCGGAAGCGGTGGCCGCTTTCCGGGAACTGGGCCACGAGATCGCCTGCCACGGCCTGCGCTGGATCAGCTACCAGAACATGGACGAGGAAACCGAGCGCGCCCATATGAAGGAGGCGGTTCAGATCATCCAGGAGCTCACCGGCAGCGCGCCGCTGGGCTGGTACACCGGCCGCGACTCACCCAACACGCGCCGCCTGGTGGTGGAGCACGGCGGTTTCCGCTACGACGCCGACTATTACGGCGACGACCTGCCGTTCTGGCAGGAAGTGGCGCACACCGGCGCAGACGGCAAGCCGGCCGTCACGCCGCAACTGATCGTGCCATATACGCTCGATACCAACGATATGCGCTTTGCCGCCATGCAAGGCTTTAACAGCGGCACCCAATTCTTCGATTACCTCAAGGACGCATTCGACGTACTCTATAAGGAAGGGGACCCGAACGGCATGAACCAGCCGAAAATGCTGTCGATCGGCCTGCATTGCCGCCTGGTCGGGCGTCCGGCGCGCGCCGCCGCGCTGGCACGCTTCCTCGACTATGTGCAAAGCCATGACAAGGTGTGGATCACGCGCCGCATCGACATTGCCGAGCACTGGCACAAGCATCATCCATATATGCGAAACGCCTGATATTCAAAATCAGAGTTTTCTTATATGGCTGAGGTGCGGTAATGTTATCTTGCAAGCTAGGAGACCTGCGAGGACAAGATGTCAGAACCGATCCGCTTTTACTACCGCGGCGCCGTACATGAGGTACGCGATGCCGCTCCGACGCAGACTGTGCTGCAGCACCTGCGCGAAGACTTGCACTGTACCGGCACCAAGGAAGGCTGCGCCGAAGGCGACTGCGGCGCCTGCACCGTGGTGCTGGGCAGCGTGGTGGACGGCAAGCTGGAGCTGAAAGCGGTCAATTCCTGCATCCAGCTCACCCCGACGCTGGACGGCAAGGCCCTGTTCACTGTGGAAGACCTGCAACAGGCCGACGGCGCCCTGCATCCGGTGCAGCAGGCGCTGATCGAATGCCACGGCTCGCAATGCGGCTTCTGCACGCCGGGCTTTGCCATGTCGCTGTGGGGCCTGTATCTGAAAAAAGAGGGCGAGTGCGCCTCGCGCAAGGAAATCGACGATTGCCTGTCCGGCAACCTGTGCCGCTGCACCGGCTACCGCCCGATCATCGACGCCGCCCAGCGCATGGTCGAACTGCCGAAAGTCGAATTCGATGCCGCCCGCGTGGCCGAACAGCTCGAGGTGCTGAAACGCGACTCGCTGGCCGTCTACAGCGCACACGGCCAGACTTTCCTGGCGCCGCGCACCCTCGATGAACTGATCCAGCTGCGCGCGGCCAATCCGTCCGCCGTGCTGCTGGCCGGCTCCACCGACGTCGGCCTGTGGGTCACCAAGCAGATGCGCGACCTGGGCGACATCATCTATCTCGGCCACGTCGATGCGCTGAAAACGCTCCGCGTGGACGATGGCGCGATGGAAATCGGCGCCGGCGTGTCGCTGGAAGATGCCTACAACGCGCTGTGCCAGCATTACCCGAACGAATTGGGCGAGCTGCGCCAGCGTTTCGCCTCGCTGCCGATCCGCAATGCGGGCACCCTGGGCGGTAACGTCGCCAACGGTTCGCCGATCGGCGATTCCATGCCCTGGCTGATCGCGCTCGGCGCGCAAGTCGTGCTGCGCGGCGCGGCCGGCGAGCGCGTGCTGGCACTGGAAGACTTCTATCTCGATTACATGAAGAAAGATCTGCAGCCGGGCGAATTCGTGCAGGCCGTGCGCGTGCCGCTGCCGCGCGCGGACGTGCGCTTCCGTACCTACAAGCTGGCCAAGCGCTTCGACCAGGATATTTCGGCGGTTTGCGCAGCTTTCGCCTTCCGCATGGACGGCGATGCGATTGCAGAAGCGCGCATCGCTTTCGGCGGCATGGCAGCAACGCCCAAGCGCGCAGCGCAGGCGGAAGCCGCGTTGAACGGCCGCGCCTGGAGCGAAGCTGCACTGGCAGACGCCATGGCGGCGCTGGCGCGCGACTACGCGCCTTTGAGCGATATGCGCGCCAGCAGCGAATACCGGATGAAGACTGCGCAGAACCTGCTGCGCCGCTTCTGGCTTGAAACGCGCAACGATGCGCCGCTGGCGGCCGATGCCGTCAACGCCTTTGCTGTCAGCGTTTAAAGGAGGCAGCATGAACCACCCCGTCACTCCTGAACTGAAGGCCGCCACCTGGACCGGCGTCGGCATTCCGCGCAAGCACGAATCGGCCGAGCTGCACGTGCTGGGCCAGGCGACCTACACCGACGATATCCCCGAGCTGCGTGGCACCCTGCATGCGGCGCTTGGCCTGTCGTCCAAGGCCCATGCCCGCATTACCTCGCTCGACCTGGACGCGGTGCGCGCGGCACCCGGCGTGGTGGCTGTGTACACGGTATCCGACATCCCTGGCACCAATGACTGCGGACCGATCATTCACGATGACCCGATCCTCGCCGATGGCCTGGTGCAGTACGTCGGCCAGCCGATCTTCATCGTGGTCGCCGATTCGCATACCAATGCGCGCCGTGCCGCCAAGCGCGGCGTGGTCGGCTACGAAGAACTGCCGGCCATCCTGACGCCGCAGCAGGCCAAGGCTGCCGCTTCGTACGTGCTGCCGCCCATGAAGCTGCTGCGCGGCGACGCCCAGGCCGCGTTCGAAACAGCGCCGCACACGGTCAAGGGCCAGCTTTACGTCGGCGGCCAGGAACAGTTTTACCTGGAAGGCCAGATCGCCTACGCCATTCCGAAAGAAGGCAAGTCCATGCTGGTGCAATGCTCGACCCAGCACCCAAGCGAAATGCAGCATGTGGTGGCGCATGCGCTGGGCCTGCATTCGCACCATGTGACGGTGGAATGCCGCCGCATGGGTGGCGGCTTCGGCGGCAAGGAATCCCAGTCGGCGCTGTGGGCGGCCGCTGCTGCCATCGCGGCAGCGCGCACCGGCAAGCCGGTCAAGCTGCGTGCGGACCGCGACGACGACATGATGGTGACCGGCAAGCGCCACTGTTTCTATTACGAGTACGAAGTCGGTTACGACGATACGGGCCGCATCGTGGCGGCCAAGGTCGACATGACGTCGCGCGCCGGCTACTCGGCCGATTTGTCGGGACCCGTCGCGACCCGCGCAGTCTGCCACTTCGACAATACTTACTACCTGTCGGACGTGGAGATCCACGCCGCCTGCGGCAAGACCAATACCCAGTCGAACACCGCCTTCCGCGGCTTCGGCGGCCCGCAAGGCGCCATCGCCATCGAATACGTGATCGACGAGATCGCGCGCAACCTGGGGCAGGATCCTCTGGACATCCGCCGCCTGAACTTCTATGGCAAGACGGAGCGCAACCAGACGCCTTACGGCCAGGTGATCGTCGATAACGTGATCCACGAGCTGGTGGCGGAACTTGAGCAAACCAGCGAATACCGTGAACGCCGCGCTGCCGTGGCCGCCTACAACGCAAGCAGCCCGGTGTTGAAGCGCGGCCTGGCGCTGACGCCGGTCAAGTTCGGCATCGCCTTCAACGTGACTCACCTGAACCAGGCAGGCGCGCTGGTGCACGTGTATGTCGACGGCTCGGTGCTGGTCAACCATGGCGGCACGGAGATGGGGCAGGGCATCAACACCAAGGTGCTGCAGGTGGTGGCCCACGAGCTGGGCCTGGACCTGGAACGTGTGCGCATCACGGCAACCGATACCAGCAAGGTGGCCAATACGTCCGCCACGGCGGCTTCCACCGGCGCCGACCTGAACGGCAAGGCCGCGCAGGATGCGGCGCGCCAGATCCGCGAGCGGCTGGCGGCGTTTGCGGCGAAAACGCTGGGCGGCGAGGCGGCCGACGTGCGTTTCTTCGCCAACGCGATCCACGTGAACGGCCAGAGCGTGCCGTTCGAGTCGCTGGTGCAGAAGGCTTACCTGGCCCGCGTGCAGCTCTGGTCCGACGGCTACTATGCGACGCCGAACCTGCACTGGGACCCGAAGACCATGAGCGGCCATCCGTTCTCCTACTACGCTTACGGCGCCGCAGTGTCGGAAGTGGTGGTCGACACCCTGACCGGCGAATGGAAGCTGCTGCGCGCCGATGCGCTGTACGATGCGGGCCAGTCGCTGAACCCGGCCATCGACATCGGCCAGGTCGAAGGCGCCTTCATCCAGGGCATGGGCTGGCTGACCACCGAGCAGCTGTGGTGGAACGGCGCCGGCAAGCTGATGACGCATGCGCCGTCTACTTACAAGATCCCAGCCATTTCCGATTGCCCGGAAGATTTCCGCGTCAGGCTGTTCCAGAACCGCAATGTGGAGGATTCGATCCACCGCTCGAAAGCAGTCGGCGAACCGCCGCTGCTGCTGCCGTTCTCGGTGTTCTTTGCCATCCGCGATGCGATTTCCGCAGTCGGTGGCCATCGCGTCAATCCGCCGCTGAACGCCCCGGCGACCAGCGAAGAAATCCTGCGCGCCGTCGCGGCGGTTGAAGCAGCGGTTCAAGCGGCAGGCTGACATGGCTGACTGGCTGACGCCAGCCGGGGAACCGGCGGTACTTGTCACGGTCGCGCGCGCCGAAGGTTCGGTGCCGCGCGAAGCGGGCACGCACATGCTGGTCACCGCCACTGGCCAGTTCGACACCATCGGCGGCGGCCACCTGGAGCACAAGGCCTTCGCCATTGCCCGCGAAATGCTGGCTGCGTGCCGAGCCGCGCGCCCGATGGCTCCGCACCTGGAACGCTTCCCGCTGGGCCCAAGCCTGGGCCAATGCTGCGGCGGCGTGGTCTGGCTGCTGTTCGAGCCGGTCAGCGGTGGCCTGGAAGATGTCATGGCGCTGCTGCGCCAGCGTCGCCAGGAAGACAGCTGCCGCATCACCGCCATCGACGGCGAAGCGGAGTGCCGTCTGGTGGACGAGCCGCACAAGGAAACGCATATCCACACCGATGCCGCAGGCCGCCGCTGGCTGGTCGACCCGGTCAGGGCGCCGCGTGCCCACCTCGTGCTGTTCGGCGCCGGCCACGTCGGCGCCGCCATCGTGCGTGCGCTGGCCGAGCTGCCATGCACGGTTACCTGGGTCGATGAGCGCGACGCCATGTTCCCGGCCGAGGTGCCGGCCAACGTCACCATCGAGGCCACCGATACGCCGGAAGCTTGCGTCGACGATGCGCCGGACGGGGCCAGCTACCTGGTCCTCACGCATAGCCACGCGCTCGACCTGCAACTGACCGAAGCCATCCTGCGCCGCCCCAAGGTAGGCTGGTTCGGCCTGATCGGCTCCAAAACCAAGCGCGCCCAGTTCACCTCCCGCCTCGAGGCAAAAGGACTGAGCACGCAAAACATGGTATGCCCGATCGGGCTACCGGGTATCATCGACAAGGCACCAGCGGTCATCGCCGCCTCGGTCGCCGCCCAATTACTGATGGTCTGGGAATCCCAGGCGAAAGACTAGCAATGAGCAAAACCACCAGCGTGCAAGCCTACCGAGCAGGCTTGCTGCATTTTCACGCCGATCCGGCCTTCATCGAACGCGCCCATGCCTGGCATGAGGACGGCCTGCTGATCGTGGCCGACGGCAAGGTGCAGGCGGCCGGCGACTATGCCACGCTGGCGTCGACCCTGCCGCCCGGCACGGAAGTGAAGGATTACCGCGGCAAGATCGTCATGCCGGGCTTCATCGACAGCCATGTGCACTATCCGCAGACCGACATGATCGCCTCGCCGGCGCCCGGCCTGCTGCCATGGCTGGAGCAATACACCTTCCCGACCGAGCGCCAGTTCGCCGATCCGACGCATGGCGCCCAGGTGGCCGAGTTCTTCCTCGACGAATTGCTGCGCAACGGCACCACCACCGCCATGGTCTACGGCACCGTGCACCCGCAATCGGTGGACGCTTTCTTCACGGCCAGCGAAAAGCGCGACCTGCGCATGATCGCCGGCAAAGTGATGATGGACCGCCATTGCCCCGACTTCCTGTGCGACACCGCCGAAAGCGGCGCCGAGGAAAGCGAAGCCCTGATCCAGCGCTGGCACAAGAAGGGTCGTTCTTTGTACGCTATCACCCCGCGTTTTGCCCCGACTTCGACCGAAGCGCAACTGCAACTGGCGGGCGAGCTGGCGCAGAAATATCCGGACACCTTCCTGCAAACCCACGTTTCGGAAAACAAGGAAGAATGCGCCTGGGTCAAGACCCTGTTCCCGCAGGCGCGCAGCTACCTCGATGTCTATGACCGCTACGGCATGATGCGTCCGCGCGCCGTCTACGGCCACTGCATCTGGCTGGACGAAATCGACCGCGCCCGCATGGCTGAAAGCAAGGCCGCCGCCGCCGTGTGCCCGACTTCCAACCTGTTCCTCGGATCCGGCCTGTTCGACTTCGAGCAAGCCGACAAGGCCGGCATGCTGCTCTCTCTGGCCACTGACGTCGGCGCGGGCACCTCGTTCAGCATGTTGCAAACGATGAATGAAGCCTATAAAGTAGCGCGCTTGAAGGGCAGCTACCTGCCTGCCATGCGCATGTTCTACCTGGCGACGCTGGGCGCCGCGCGCAGCCTGCACCTGGAAGACACGATCGGCAGTTTTGCCGCCGGCCGCGAAGCGGACTTTATCGTGATCGACCCGCAGGCCACGCCGCTGCTGGCACGCCGCAGCGCCAATACCGACAGCCTGGAGGAACAGCTGTTCGCGCTGGCCCTGCTGGGGGACGACCGCGCCATCGCGGCGACCTATTCGGGCGGCCGGCTGGTGCATGCGCGGGCGCAGGGCTGACCACGTCCACCACCCGAGAGAAAGAAC
>JBCNOX010000214.1:0-7991 GCA_039593645.1 Pseudoduganella sp. | reverse complement strand
AAACGCCCACACTTATCGACTGTTGATTTTTAAAGATCGCTGCTTTTGCGTTACGAAGCGTTGTGTTCGTTGCAGCAGAGAAGCGAGATTATGCGGTACAGCGTGCAGCTCGTCAACCCCTCTTTTTTTCCCTCGCTCTGCTGCGTTTGGCACGCTGCGTTGCGAGGGACCGAACTATATCAAAGGCCCTCGAAGTTTGGCAAGCGCTTTTCAAGGAAGGCGTACATGCCTTCGCGCTGGGCCGGGGTGCCGAAGCCTGCGTGGAACAGGCGGCGTTCGTAGTTGACGCCTTCCGACAGCGTGGTTTCGAAGGCGCGGTTCACGCAATCCTTGATCTGCATGGCGACGGAAACCGGCATCTGGGCGATGCCCTGGGCGATCTCCAGCACGGATTCGATCAGCTTGTCGGCTGGGACCACGCGCGACACCAGGCCGATACGCTCGGCTTCCGCAGCGTCGATCATGCGGGTGGTCAGCAGCATGTCCATGGCTTTTGCCTTGCCGATGGTGCGCGGCAGGCGCTGGGTGCCGCCGGCGCCCGGGGTCACGCCAACCTTGATCTCAGGCTGGCCGAACTTGGCGTTGTCCGCAGCGACCAGGAAGTCGCACATCATCGCCAGCTCGCAACCGCCGCCCAGCGCGAAGCCGGCCACGGCACCGATCACCGGCTTGCGCACTTTCAGGATGTGCTCCCAGTTGCGGCCAATATAGTTGTCGCGATGAGTGTCCTGGTAGGTATAGTCTTTCATTGCGGCGATGTCGGCGCCGGCGGCAAACGCTTTCTCGCTGCCGGTCAGCACGATCACGTGGATCGCCGGGTCTTTCTCAAACTTGGCGAACGCCTCGCCCAGCTCATTCATCATATTGTCGTTCAGGGCGTTCAGCGCCTTCGGACGGTTCAGGCGAATCAGCGCCACTTTGCCGTGTACTTCTACGAGCAGGTCCTGGTATTCCATTTATTCTCCTCCAGTCGGTTAACTATCGGGCAATTGTAGCTGCTGCGGTCGAAGCGCGCGCCTATGAATCTGTGGCAGACCTACACTGAACCACGGAATCTGTCAGGAGAACCGTCATGTTCAAATCGATTTTGCTGCCCACCGACGGCTCGCAACTTTCGGAACGGGCTACCAGGACTGCGATCGAGTTCGCAAAAATCCACGGCGCCCGCATTACGGCGGTGTCCGTGGTTCAGCCTCTGCCCTTCGTGCCGCTGGCCGATGCAGCCGTGCTGCCGGATGCCGGCGCATTCGACCGCGAAGTGCGGCGCAACGTCCAGCTTGGTCTGGACAAGGTGCTGGCCGCAGCCAGTGCGGCCGGCGTGGAATGCGAAGCAGTGCTGGGGGAGGCGGTCAGCCCTTACGAGGTGATCGTCAAAACTGCGGAAGAGCGCCACTGCGACATCATCTTGATGGCATCACACGGCCGCACGGGCTTGAACAAATTGTTCCTCGGTAGCGAAACACAGAAAGTCCTCGCACACACGCATTTGCCGGTACTGGTACTGCGCTGAACCATCAAGGTTGTGAATTTGGTAATATTTTTCAAGTTCACAACTTGATGGAGAACCGTATGCGGAGCAGCAGCCTCCTGGCGGGGTTGGCACTAATCATGTCCAGTGCCGCAGCCGAAGAAGTCCACGTCACTGTCCGCCTGGCGGCTCCCGATGCGGTGGAAGTGCGCTATGAATTGCCGGCCTCCTGCCAGCAACTGCCTTTCCTGAAAACCGGTCCTGGGGCGGCCGAGATCCGATCTCATTGGCAGCCTGTCGATGGTTGCGGCAAAGCCGGCGGCGACACGCTTGCGCGCGGAGGGGGGAGCTGCAAAATACTTTCCTTCCGCGTTCCGGCCACATTCAACAAAGTCGAGGGCTATCCTGGCTCGTTCCCTACCGGTGAAGCCATTTATACGCATATGTCGAACTACGCGGTAGGCAACAGTTGCGGCGCCCCCAAGTACGCGTATGCCGGCCCCGGCACCATCCTGACTGGCCTCGCCCGGCATGAGGGCACGGCGCCTACCCATTCAGACGCTCCGGCGCTGCTCTTTCCGGCCCGTTTGGCCTCGGGCGGCATAAGTCTCGACTATTACGACCCCGCGCTGCCGGCGGCAACTGTGGCCCAACTGCGCGAACGCGCCGACCGTACCGCATCCTGGCTGCACAGCCGCATGCCGGGCGCGCAGTTCAAGCGTCCTATCATCGCGGCCACGATGGCAAAGGAACCGGGCGGTCCGAATATCGGCGGCAGCGCTGGCGACATGCTGCACCTCGCACTGTTCAACTGGCCCGCCGAGCCGTCGCCTGAAGTTTCCCGGCTCGCCAACAAGCTGGTTGCGCACGAGATGAGCCACCGATTCCAGATTCGCGACGCAGTAGACATTTACCAGGATTCACGCTTGATCAACGAAGGCATCGGTGAGTTCCTGCGATGGCTGGTATCCCTGCATGAGGGCTGGCTGACGCCTCAAGATGCAGCGGGCGAGTTGGACGACGCGCTGAGCGCCTGCATGCTGATTGCCGGCGACCGGCGCTGGCGCGACATCTCAGCGGCGGAGATCGGCGGCAGCCGCCTGGAATACGAATGCGGACTTCCTGCTTTTGTCTACGCCTTGGCTGCACGCCAGGGTAAAGAGGATCCCCTTGCCCGTATCGACGACTTCTACCGCCAGCTGCGCAAGGGAAGCAAGCCTGACCTCGCGCGCGCAATGGAATGCGGTGGGCGGTCCTGCCAGCCAAAAGTACTGCCAACGGTGCTGGATGGAAGCCAGGCCATGCGCGAAGAGTGGGCAAGCGTACTGGAAGACACCGGATTGGCGAAGCAGATACCCCCGACTCAGCGCCAGACAGACGCTATGATGCTGGGCGCGCTGACCAAGCTGGTACGCGAAGACTGCCAGGGCAAGCGCAGCATGACACCGACCGCCGCCAGCGTACTGGTGGAGTCATTGCCCTCATGCGGCACGCTGCGCAAGGACGTGGAAGTAATTCAGGTGGAAGGATTGCCGCTGTTCGGCGGCTTGCAAGCGCTGCCTGCCATGGCACAAGCTTGCATAGCACGACAGCAGGTCAGGCTCGGGCTGACTGACGGGACGGCGCTGGCCGTCCCTTGCCGCTCGCCTTACAAGGCCAGCACGCGCATGTATGCCGCGGATATCCGCAAGATCATGCGCGCGCTGGGCGTTCCCGAAACCAGGGGCGAGCGTTAACGTGCCAGCTTGGGCAGCAGCACCCAGATATTGCCGCGCTGTTTCATGCGGCCGGCAAAATCGGCCGCTTCCGAGCCGAAACCGAAGAACAGGTCGAGGCGGATGGCGCCCTTGATGGCGCCCCCCGTATCCTGCGCCAGCATCAGCCTTTGCAGCGGCAGCTCGTCATCACCCGGCAGCGTCGTGTTCAGGTAGACCGGCGCGCCCAGCGGAAGCTGGCTGCGGTCGATGGCGACGGAGCGCTGCGGCGTCAGCGGCACGTTCAGGGTGCCTTTCGGGCCGACTTTCGGGTCCGGCAGCTTTTCTTCCTTGAAGAAGACATAGCTCGGGTTGGCGTTGAACAGTTCCTGCTGGCGCGTCGGATGGCCATCGATCCAGGCCTTGATGCCCTGCGCAGTGGCCTGCTCGGTGGTCAGCTCGCCCTTCTGCACCAGCCATTTGCCGATCGACTGGTAAGGACGGCCATTCTGGTCGGCATACGCGACGCGCACCGTCTCGCCATCGGGCAGTTGCACGCGGCCGGAGCCCTGCACTTCGAGGAAGAACGCCTCGACCGCATCGTCGACCCACAGCAGCTCATTGCCCGGCAGGCCTGAGCGGCTGATCTCTTCGCGCGCCGGGTACGGCACCACGCGCTTGCCTTTCAGGCGGCCGCGCACACGCTTATTGGCCAGTTCCGGATAGACCGAGCCGATGTCGATGATGACCATATCGTCGGGCACTTTGTACAACGGCGTCTGGTAAGGACCGCCCTTTTTGCGCGCGCCGCGCAGCAGCGGCTCGTAATAGCCGGTAATCAGGCCGGTATTGCTGCCGTCCGGCGCGACCACCTGGTGCGGATCGAAGAAAGACTCAAAGAACAGGCGGATCGCTGCCTGGCTGTTGGCATCGACTGTTTTGGCGATGGCGCAGGGTTCTTTCCAGTCCGCGCCGCCCGCCAGCTTGGAGCAGGACAGCATGAAGGCCGGCCATGCGGCGCGCAAGTCGTCGCGCTCCCAGCCCGGCAGGTCGGCAAAGCGTGCCGGAATGAATTCGGCCTTGGCGGGCGGCGTTGGCGCCGCAGGTACGGTGGGCTGAACCGGCGGCTGCGCGGGCACAGCGGGTACGGTCGGGGTAACGGGCGCGGGCTGGGCCGGTTTGGCAGGCGGAGGCGGCGGCGTGACGCAGCCAGCCAGCACCAGCGCGACGGCGGCGGCGCAAACGGGTAAACTACGGCGTGTCAAAAACATGGGGTGTTGTCTATGATTTATCTGATGCTTGAAGCGCTGGTGGCGCTCTTCCTTCTGGTGTTCATCGTCTGGTGGACGCTGCCTTCCAACAAAAAGAAGAAAGACGGCGACAAGTAATTAGTGCAGGGTTCGCGGCAGCGACAGTACGAATTCCGGAATCTTTGTCTCGAACTGGTGGCCATCCTCGGCCACGCAGAAATACTCGCCATACATGGAGCCCTGCGGCGTGCGCAATTGCGTGCCGCTGGTGTATTCGAACACTTCGCCCGGCGCCAGCAAGGGCTGGTGCCCCACGACGCCCAGGCCGCGCACTTCCTCGATATGATTGTTCGCATCGGTGATCACCCAATGGCGGGAGATCAGCTGGGCCGGCACGGTGCCGGTATTCTTGATGGTGATCGTGTAAGTGAACACGAAGTTGGTGCGGTCCGGATTGGACTGTTCAGGCAGATACTGGGTGCGTACTTCGACCGTAAACTCATACTGGGCCATAAGGGTTTCCTTCATAACAATTGGGCAATTCTAGTCCAAGCAATCGGACAGCGTCCGCACAGCAGCGTAAAATAACGCATCTTTTTTTCACAGCCGACCAGCCATGACCACATTCCGTATCGCTCCGAGCATCCTGTCCGCCGACTTCGCCCGCCTGGGTGAAGAGGTTCGCAACGTCGTTGCCGCGGGCGCCGACATTATCCACTTCGACGTCATGGACAACCATTACGTGCCGAACCTGACCGTCGGCCCGCTGGTGTGCCAGGCGATCCGGCCGCACGTGCAAGTGCCGATCGACGTACACCTGATGGTGAAGCCGGTCGACCGCATCATTCCCGATTTCGCCAAGGCTGGCGCCAACATCATCACCTTCCACCCGGAAGCGTCGGACCACATCGACCGTTCGCTGCAACTGATCCGCGACAACGGCTGCAAGGCCGGCCTGGTATTCAACCCGGCCACCCCACTGAGCTACCTGGACCACGTGATGGACAAGATCGACATGATCCTGATCATGTCGGTGAATCCCGGCTTCGGCGGCCAGTCCTTCATTCCGCAGGCATTGAAGAAAATCGCGGAGGCGCGCCGCCGCATCGATGAATCCGGCCGCGACATCATGCTGGAAGTCGATGGCGGCATCAAGATCGACAACATCAAGGCCGCTGCCGAAGCGGGCGCCGACACCTTCGTGGCCGGTTCCGCGATCTTCGGCCAGCCTGACTACAAGGCCGTGATCGACGCCATGCGCGGTCAACTGGCTGCGCTGTAAGAATGGCGGCGGTCCTGCGCGGCGTGAGGGCCGCCATCGTTGACCTCGACGGCACCATGCTCGACACGATGCCGGACTTCGAAGTGGCCATCAACCTGATGCGCGAAGAACTGGGCCTGGCGCCCATCACCGCCGCGCAGATCGAACTGATGGTCGGCAAAGGCTCCGAGAACCTGGTGCGGCGCGTGCTTGCGCTGGACTACGACGACGCCGGCGTCGAGCGGCACTTCCCGGCCGCCATGGAAGCCTACCAGCGCCACTACCTGGTGATCAACGGGCGCCACAGCGAGGTCTATGCCGACGTGGTGGCTGGCCTTGAACGCATGCGCGCCGATGGCCTGCGCCTGGCTTGCGTGACCAACAAGCCGGTCGCTTTCGCCAAGCCGCTGCTGGCACTGAAAGGCCTGGATGGCTATTTTGAAGTGCTGTTCGGCGGCGATTCCTTCGAAAAGAAGAAGCCCCACCCCATGCCGCTGCTGAAGGCCTGCGAGTTTCTCGACCTTCCGCCGGCGCAGGTGGTGGCCATCGGCGACTCTTCTAACGATGCCGAAGCGGCGCGCGCGGCCGGCTGCCCGGTGCTGACCGTGCCATATGGTTATAACCACGGAGTGGGTATACACGAAACAGATTCCGATGGTATAGTTGACACGCTTCTTCATGCAGCTGAACTGATTTCAAGCGCAAACTAACGCAAATGTTTCTCAACAAAAGACACAATGTAACCCACCGGGGCTCGATTGAGGCCTGGCTGTGGCGACGCTGGCAATCCTGACCTAGTCCTGATTGCTGTCGGCGCACGCCTATGTGTTCCGACAGGTTTTTTGTAACCTACCCGCCACGACCAAATCCACGGCGGAACGGAGAAACACATGACCGAACTCGAATTCAAATCCCTGGCCGCGGAAGGCTACAACCGTATCCCTCTGATCGCGGAAGCTTTCGCCGACCTGGAAACCCCGCTCACCCTGTACCTCAAGCTGGCCCAGACCCAGAACTACGGCAAGAACACCTTCCTGCTGGAGTCGGTGGTGGGCGGCGAGCGTTTCGGCCGCTACTCCTTCATCGGCCTGCCGGCCAACACGCTGCTGCGCAGCACCGGCAAGCTGACCGAGATCGTGAAGAACGGCCAGGTGATCGAAACCCACGAGGGCAATCCCCTCGAATTCATCGAGCAGTACCAGGCGCGCTTCAAAGTGGCGGTGCGCCCCGGCATGCCGCGCTTCTGCGGCGGCCTGGCCGGCTACTTCGGCTACGACACCGTACGCCATATTGAAAAGACCCTGGCCAGGACCCAGCCGAAGGACGACCTGGGCCTGCCGGAAATCCAGCTGATGGTGACCGAAGAACTGGCTGTCATCGACAACCTGTCCGGCAAGCTCTACCTGATCGTCTATGCCGATCCGACCCAGCCGGAGGCCTACTCCAAGGCCCGCCAGCGCCTGAAGGACCTGCGCGCCCTGCTGCGCCGCGGCGTCGATGCGCCGGTGACCACGCCTTCGGTACGCACCGAAATCATCCGCGACTTCGCCAAAGAGGATTACCTGAAGGCGGTCGCCAAGGCGCACGAGTACATCCTGGCCGGTGACCTGATGCAGGTGCAGATCGGCCAGCGCATCCGCAAGCCGTACGTGGATTCGCCGCTGACGCTGTACCGCTCCCTGCGTTCGCTGAACCCGTCGCCGTATATGTACTTCTACAATTTCGGCGATATGCAGATCGTCGGCGCCTCGCCGGAAATCCTGGTGCGCAACGAGACCCTGGCGGACGGCGAGAAGAAAGTCACGCTGCGCCCGATCGCCGGCACCCGTCCGCGCGGCAATACGCCGGAACGCGACGCCGCGCTGGCGGAAGAACTGCTGAACGATCCGAAGGAGGTCGCGGAGCATGTGATGCTGATCGACCTGGCGCGCAATGACCTGGGCCGCATCTCCGAAACCGGCAGCGTGAAGCTGACCGACAAGATGGTGATCGAAAAGTACTCGCACGTGCAGCACATCGTCTCCAATGTGGAGGGCAAGCTGAAGAAAGGCATGTCCAACCTGGACGTGCTGCGCGCGACCTTCCCGGCCGGCACCCTGACCGGCGCGCCGAAAGTGCGTGCGATGGAAATCATCGACGAGCTGGAAATCTGCAAGCGCGGCATCTATGGCGGCGCCTGCGGCTACCTGTCCTTCGGCGGCGAAATGGACGTGGCCATTGCGATCCGCACCGGCGTGATCAAGGACGGCATGCTGTACGTGCAGGCCGCCGCCGGCATCGTGGCCGATTCGATACCGGAAATGGAATGGCAGGAAACT
>JBCNOX010000213.1:0-8010 GCA_039593645.1 Pseudoduganella sp. | reverse complement strand
CCGGGATGGAGCTGAATGGCTGGGGCGACGACCTGGTGCACGACTACCTGAAGGCCGTGGAGTTCGGCGGCCGCATCAGGCTTTTGTATAGCAACAAGGACTATGGCTGCGAGTGGGACTATGACTTTCGCAACAAGCGCTGGCTGGCAATCGACAACACGCGCTTCGCAGTCAATATCATTCAATACGCGTTGGGAGCATGACCGTGGCTGAAAGCGGCTGGAGCGAAAACGAGATCGGCGTACTGCACGCCAGGGTAAAGGCACTGAAGGCGAGCATGGGCCGCGTCATCATCGGCCAGGAAGAGGTGATTGACTCGCTGGTCATTTGCCTGCTGGCCGGCGGTCACGCTTTGGTGGAAGGGGTGCCTGGCCTGGGCAAGACGCTGCTGGTCAAGTCGCTGGCGCAGGCCACCGACATGGAATTCCGCCGCGTGCAATTCACGCCGGACCTGATGCCATCCGATATCGTCGGCACCGAGATCCTGGAAGAGGACCATGCGACGCGCAAGCGCGAATTCCGCTTCCAGCAAGGGCCGGTGTTCACGCAAGTGCTGCTGGCGGACGAGATCAACCGCGCGCCGCCGAAGACGCAGTCGGCGCTGCTGGAAGCGATGCAGGAGCGCTCGGTGACGTTCGCCGGCCAGACGCATAAGCTGCCGCGTCCATTCTTCGTGCTGGCGACGCAGAACCCGATCGAGCAGGCCGGCACCTATCCTCTGCCGGAAGCGCAGTTGGACCGCTTCCTGCTGCACATCGATGTCGGCTACCCGACCGAGGACGAAGAGATCGCGATGGTGACGGCTACCACCCACGCCGGCTTGAAAGATGCCGAGCCGGCGATGGACGTGGAAACCCTGCTGCGCCTGCAGGCGCTGGTGCGCGATATCGAGATCGGCGACCACCTGCTGCGCTATGCAACACGCCTGGTGCGCGCTACCCGCCCGCGCGAGACGACCGTGGAGGCGGTGAAGAAGCACGTCGGCTGGGGCGCCGGTCCGCGTGCCGGCCAGGCCCTGGTGCTGGCCTCCAAGGCACGTGCGCTGATGCAGGGCCGCCTGGCGGTGACGCGCGAGGACATCGGCCACATGCTGTTGCCGGTGCTGGCGCACCGCGTGCTGCGCAACTTCGAGGCGGAAGCGGACGGCATCGCAATTGCCGATATCCTGGCCGCCCTGCGCGACGCAATCAAGCCTGAATAAGCAATGCTGGAAACACCTGCGCTGCTGGCGCATTCCGCCGATCTTGAGCTGGTAATCCGCCATGTGCTGGCGGGTCTCGGCCACGGTATCCATGCGGGCCGCGAGCGCGGTGCGGGCGTCGAATTTTCCGAGTGCCGCGCCTACGCGCCCGGCGACGAGTGGCGCCGCGTCGACTGGAAGCTGCTGGCGCGCGCCGACCGCTACTACGTGCGCGAGGCTGAGCGCGACAGCCACGTAGCTACCTGGCTGGTGCTGGATGCTACCGCTTCCATGGCCGAGCCAAGCCGGCGCGTGGATGGCCTGAGCAAGCATTGGTATGCACGCACGGCACTGGCCTGCGTGGCGGCGATCGCGCAGCGCCAGGGCGATGCCTTCGGGCTGCTGGTGGTTTCCAACGGCAAGGTCGAATTCAGCCAGGCCTCGCGCGGCCCGCGCCATTTGCAGCGTGTGCTGGCTGCCTTGCAGCGCGCCACGCCGTCCGGCGAGTTGCCGGATGCCGATACCCTGCGCGCCAGCCTGCATTTCGCCCGCTCGCAGGGCATGGTGTTCGCGGCGACGGACGCGCTGGACTGGCCTTCGCCGCTGGGCGAGGCGCTGGTGCGCCTGCGCCATATGCGGCACGACGTGCGCCTGTTGGCCTTGCGTACCGAGGCGGAAGTCGAAGCGAATTTCCCCACCGGCCACGCGTATCGTGACCCGGAGCAGGGTGCTGGCCTGCACAGCTTTAGCCGCACCGACCGGGACGCTTACCGTGCGGCGCTCGAATCCCACTTTGCGGCCGTGCGCACCGCGTGCCGCCAGCATGACGTGCCTTTGTGCGAGGCGCAAATCGAGCAGCCGCTCGGCGAAGTCCTGCGGGCCTGGTTGAGAAATCCGGAGGCGCGCCGGCCATGACCAGCATGCAGCCTTTGTGGTGGTTCGCCTTGCCGGTGCTGTTGCTGCCGGTGTGGTGGCATATGCGCAAGCGCGAACGCACGCGTACCGACCTGCTGGCAACCGCGCGCTTTCTTCCAGCAGCGGCGCCGCAGCAGCAGCGCGTGCTGCGCTGGACGGACGTGCTGCTCCTGCTGGTGCGCCTGGCGCTGCTCGCCCTGTTGATTGCTTGGATGGCGGTGCTTGCCATGCCGTGGAAGGGCGACACGGTGTTCATCGACCCGTCGCTTGAATCCTCGCCCTGGGCCGCGCAACAAGTGCAGTCGGCAGGCATGAATGCCGCCGCCCGCGAAGCGCTGCCCGCCGACCTGTGGGACTGGCTGGCCCGCAACGAACATGAATGGCGTCCGGAGGCCCGCTTCCTCATCCTCGCGTCCCACGCCGCCATGCCAGCGCTGCCTCCGCGCCTGGCCCACGCAACCGACCTGCGCCTCGCCCCGGCGCCTGTCGCCGCCCAGCTGCCCGCCGCCGCGACCCGCACGCCGCCACGCGAGCGCCACATCGTCGTTTCCGCCCCGGCCGAACGCCTGGCACGCTGGCAAGCCCTGTTCACGGCCTTCGGCACCGCCGCCGATGGCGCCAATCGCTACGTTCTCTCCGACACGCCGACAGCCGCCACGGAGCTGATCGTATGGGACCGCGCCGGAGCCGAGCCGCCCACCTCCTGGAAAGCTCCCTTCTGGTGGCGCACCGCCAGCGCCGACGGGCAAACGCAAACTCCGCAAGGCCTCACCTGGACCGCCTCGCAGTGGCCGCTGCAAGACCTCGATGCTGCCCGCGCCCTGTACGAGCGCTGGCAGGCGGCAACCGCAGTACCAGCCCCCTACCCAATGCCCGCGCAGACCCTGAAGGCAGGGCGCAAGGAACCGCTGCCCACGCCGCTCGCACGATCGCCTGAGTGGCTGGCGCTAGCCTTGCTGGCACTGTTCGCAATCGAAAGGATCCTGGCTCATGCCCGCCGCCGCTGACCACCTGGCCGGCGTGCGCCAACGCATGCTGCAAGCCCTGATCCGCCGCCGCACCGCAAGCTGGCTCTTGCCGCTGTTGCCGGCGGCCGCGCTGGCAGCAGCGATCCTCGCGGGCGCCTTCGGCACGGCCAAGCCGGTCACGATCACCGTCCCCCTGGCATTGGGCGCCGCAGTCATGCTCTGGGCCGCCATCGACTTCGCGCTCTGGCGCAAGCGCGTTGACGAACAACTGCCGTCCTGGCTGAACGACGCAATTCCCGAGCTGGAAGACAGCAGCGCAATGCTGGCCGCCGCGCCCAACACACCCCTCGGCAATCTCCAGCGAACCCGCCTGCTGGCCCGCATCGACCAGGCTCTGAGCGACGAACGGCTGCGCGGCATCGCAAGCCAGAAAGTCCGCTTCAACGCGATCCCTCTAGCCCTGGCCGCAGCCGCTGCCGCCGGCGCATGGGCCTACGCTGCAGCGCATAGCCCGCAATACGCCACACCGCCCGGCACTGGCCCGGCAGCGCAGGCAGCCATTGGGGCCGCCGGAATCACCCTGCACGCCGAGCCGCCTCCGTACACCGGCGTAAGACCAAGTGAAGGGGCCCCGCGCGACCTGCAAATCCCCCAGCACAGCAAAGTGCGCTGGTGCGCCGTCAACGCCGACGCCACCATCGAACTCGGCGACGGGCAGACGCGGCAAGCCGCAGCGGGAAAATGCGCGGAATGGACCGCGAGCGACTCCATCTTCTGGCGCAGCCGCCACAACGCAAGCCAGCGCTACACGATACGCGTAACGCCCGACCAGCCGCCGCAGGTTGCCATTGCCGCGCCAAACGAATCGGTCAGCGTCCTGAAGCCCGACGCCCAGGGCGCGCAAATCAATGTCAGCGTCAGCGACGACTACGCAGTCGCCAAAGCCACCCTGCATATGACTTTGGCGCGCGGCAGCGGCGAGAATATCCGCTTCACCGACAAGGAAACCCCGCTCCCCGCATCGGCCGATCCGCGCAAGCGCAGCTGGAACAGGCAGTGGATGCTGAAAGAACTCGGCATGGAGCCTGGCGACGAGCTGTATTTCTTCGTGCGCGCGAGCGACAACGCGCCGGTCCCTCACATCGCGCAATCGCCGACTTACACGCTGCGCCTGCCCGGCCAGCAAGGCGAAGCTCTTGAGTCGACTGCGCTGCCATCGATGGTGAAACCGGAAAACCTGCGCAGCCAGCGCCAGATCATCATCGATACCGAACAACTGGTGGCCGATTCCCCGCGCCTTGACGCGGCGGAATTGCGCGCCCGCAGCGAGAAGATCGCCGGCGACCAGGCCAAGCTGCGCCTGCGCTACGGGCAGTTCCTTGGCGAAGAGTCATCGCTGTTCGGAGAAGAAGAGCACGGCGACGGCGACGGCCACGATCATGGCGGAGCCGGCACCCCTGGCCCGGGAGGCTTTGGCACCGGCAATATCGCCGCCCAGTTCGGCCACGCCCACGACCAGGAAGGCAACGCCACCATTTTCGATCCAGCGACCAAGGAAGTCCTGCGCCGCGCGCTGCGCGCCATGTGGGACGCAGAAAAACAATTGCGGGCCATCGCGCCGAAGCCGGCCCTGCCGCCCGAGTACAAGGCGCTCGGCGCGATCAAGGAATTGCAGCAGGCGGAACGCGTCTATCTGCACCGCACGGCCTTCGTGCCGCCGGCGATCAAGGAAGAAAAGCGCATGAGCGGCGAGATGGCCGGCGCTGCCAGCTACCGCCGGGCGCAAGGCTCCGCCAGCGAGTTCGTACCGGCCGACGTGCGCGAACTGGTGCAGGCCCTGGGCGGCGATGGTGCGCTGCCTGCCTTGTGGAGCAAGGCAGCGCGTGAAGCCGTGGCGCGCATCGGTAATGAAGAACAGCGCTTGCCTGCACAAGCCGCGGTACAGGATGTGGCCGACGGTTGCCTGCCATGCCGCGCCCAGTTGCGCGCCTGGCTGCGCGCGACAGTGCAGCAGCCGGCAGTGCTGCTACAGGCGCGCCCGCAGGCGCAGACGAGATTCGGCCAGGCTTTGCAAGGGAAGGGCGCACCGTGAACGTGGACATCGACCTCCTCTACGGCGGCGCGCTGCTGGCCGGGACGGTCAGCGCCTTGCTTTACGCGCGCAAGAAACACTGGGTGGACGCGGCACTGGCCTTGGCCGCAGGCGCATCGCTGGCGACCCTGCTCGCCGCGCCGCCTGCGCCTGCCGGCAGCGGGCAGCCCGTAGTCCTGGCGACCGGCGCAGCATCGCCAACAGAGCCCGACGACCGCCTGGCAGCAGCGCTGGCACAGCTTCCCTCGGCGCCCCTCAGCACCTCCGTCGAAGTGCAAGGGCCAGGCCTGCATGAAGCGCAATGGCGCGATATGCCGGTACGCCCAATCGAATGGAAGCCGGAGCAGGAAGGCCTGCTGTGGCTGGAGTTCCCGCGCTCCCTGCCGCTCGGGCGCAGCTTTGCCTTGACAGTGCGGCGTGGTGCCTCGCAAGCCGGCTGGCGCCTGCAACTGCTGGCGGAAAATGGCCAGGTGCTGTCCGAGTCGCGCGCTGCGACAGCGGCTGATGCCTTGACCGTGCAATGGCAACCGCCGCTGGCCGAGTCGATGGTCTTGCAGGCTCGCCTGCTGGACAAGGAAGACAAGGCCATCGCACAAGGTCCGGTGCCGCTTCGGGTGCTCGATGCCGTGCCCTTGCAAATCCGGGGCCGTTTCGGCGCGCCTTCCTTCGACACGCGCGTACTGAACCAGTTGCTGACGGACTCGAACGCCATCGTCGATTGGCAGACCACGCTCGGAAAGTCGCTGACGCGCAGCGAGGAAGCACGTGCTCCGCTGACGCGTCCCAATGCGCTGGTGGCCGATGCCGCCTGGCTCGAGCGCGGCGGCCTGCGCGGCGCACTTGCGCAGGCTGCACAGGGCATGCCGCTGCTGGTCCTGGGCGGCAATGCGGACGATGCCGCGCTGTGGCAGCGCGAACTGGACTTGAAGCTTGCGCCGCAGTCCGCGACTACCGAGCAGGAAGACACACGCCATGTGGCGCCGGCAGGCGCCACCCTCGCTTTGGCGCCTGGTGCGTATATGCCGGCAGCCGGCGGCGCATGGCAGGCCATCGCGCGCGACAAGGACGGCAAGCCCTGGCTGTGGCAGCGCGACTGGCAAAAAGGCCGCGTCCTGTGGCTGGGCGTGCGCGACTGGCACCGCCACGCCATCAGCGAGCCGGCAGCGCTCGGCCAATGGTGGCAGCAGGTGATGGATCTTGCCGCCCTGGGCAGCGAGCAGAAAGTGCGCTGGCTCGATGCAGACCCGATGCCCCTGCCAGGCCTGCGTACCGAAGTCTGCGCGCAAGGCGTTGCCAGCGGTGCGGCAGTGATCGTGGGGCAGGAATCCCTGCGCTGGCAGTCCCGTTCCGAGCGCGCCGATGCGGCATGCGTGGCGCACTGGCCGCGCACCGCCGGATGGCTGCCGGTCAGCAGCGGCGACGCCGGCAACGCGGTCTACGTATATGCGGCAAAGGACTGGCCCGCGTGGCAGGCCGCGCTGCGCCACGATGCGACTGCCCGCTACGCCAGCCGCAGCGCCCAGCCGGTCGCCAACGCATCCGCGCCACGGACCGCCGGCGCGCAGTCCACGCCTGCGACGCCGCAACAGTGGGCCACGGCCGTGCCGCGCTGGCTGCTTGGCCTGGCGCTTGCCGCCAGCCTGTTGCTCCTGTGGTGGCGGGAGCGCCGTTGAGCTGCAAGCTGTGCTAATGTCATCGCATGAAAGCACTCGACGAATTCCGGGCCAGGCCGGGGCTGCGCCTGCGCGACAAGGATGCCAAAGCCGATAGCAGGCCCGATGAGGACGCGCTGGACAAGATGCTGGATGACATCTCCGATTTGCAGGAGATGCTTTACGCCGAACGCAAACGCAAGCTGCTGATCGTGTTGCAGGGTACCGATACCTCCGGCAAGGACGGCACGGTGCGTCACCTGTTCAGCAAGATCAATCCCATGGGCCTGCGGGCGGTCGGCTTCCGCGCGCCCACCGAGATCGAAGCGGCGCATGACTTCCTGTGGCGCATCCACCGCGAAGTGCCGAAAGCCGGCGAGATCGCGGTGTTCAACCGCAGCCACTATGAGGACGTGCTGATCACGCGCGTGCAGGGCATGATCACCCCGCAGGAGTGCAGGCGCCGCTATGCGCAAATCCGCGACTTCGAACGCATGCTGTCCGAAAGCGGCACCACTATCGTGAAGCTGTTCCTGCACATTTCGAAGGACGAGCAGAAAGAACGCCTGCAGGAGCGGGTGGACAACCCGCACAAGCACTGGAAGTTCGACCCCGAGGACCTGAAGCAGCGCGAGCTCTGGAAGAAATACCTGAAGGCGTATGAAGATGCGATTACGGAGACCGACGCCGACCACGCGCCATGGTACGTGATCCCCGCCAATTCAAAGCGCTACCGCAACGAGGCGGTCGCCCGCCTGTTGCTGGAAACCCTGCACGGCATGAAGCTGGACTGGCCGCCTCCCGACAAGCGGCTGCTGAAGCTCAAGGTTCGCTAGCCCAGTCACGCACATAAGCCGGCGCCGCAACCGCGCAGGCAGGATCGGCCACCGGTGCGGTGCGGAGCTGCACCAATGGCAGCTCGCCTGCCCAGGCAGCGATGCCCATATCTTCCTCGTCGTCGTTAGGGCCGCCGCTGCGCACCTTGCATGCCGCCTCGGCCAGCGAAATCCTCAGCACCGTGGTCGCCGCATGCTCCTTGTCGTTGCCGCCGCGGACTTCCAGCCGGCGGCCCGGCGCCAGGTGATCCATGAAAGCGTCCAGCGTCCTGCGCTGCTCCACCTCGTCGACCGCCTCGAAGCGGCCATAGATCATCACCGATCGATAGTTCATCGTATGGTTGAAGGCCGACCGCGCCAGCACCAG